>NZ_LTAB01000003.1:0-209266 GCF_001580035.1 Sphingobium sp. 22B
AAGACATGATAGGTGGGGGTGAGCACCATCTTCCTGCCTTCGGTCAGGATCATCGCCTGCAACACATTCACCATCTGCGCGATGGCGCTCATGCGCACGCGGTCGGCATGTTTGGCGAAGATGTCGAGATGGATCGACGCGATCAGCGCATCGCGCAGCGTATTCTGTTGCCGCAGGAAACCGGGATGCGTGCCGGGGTCCTGCGCGTACCAGGCGCCCCATTCGTCTACCGCCAGGAATATCCGCTTCTGCGGATCATATTTGTCCATGATCGCGCTGTGCTTCGTGATCAGCTCGTCCATGCGCATCGCGCCGGCCAGCGCGTCGGCCCAGCCGGTCTCGTCGAAGTCGACGGCGGGAGCGCGGGGCGGCCAGCCGCCCGCCGGGTGGACATAATAATGCAGCGAAAGGCCGTCCAGACGATCGGCCGCCACCCGCATCATCGTCTCGGTCCAGTTGTAATCGTCGACATTGGCCCCGGCCGCGACCTTCAGGATCCGGGTGCCCGCCGGCGCCTTGATGAAGGTGGCGTAGCGGCGCGTCTCGTCCGCCGCGAATTCCGGCCGCATATTGCCGCCGCAGCCCCACAGTTCGTTGCCCACGCCGAAATAGGGGACCGACCATGGCTCCTTATGCCCGTTCTTCGCGCGCAGATCGGCCAGGCTGCCGGCGGGTGCGGTCATATATTCCACCCACTCGGCCATTTCCTGCGGGCTGCCATTGCCGACATTGCCGGCGATATAGGCCTGTGCGCCGACCTGCCGCAGCAGTTCGAAAAATTCATGCGTGCCGACCGAATTGGGCTCGGTCACGCCGCCCCAATGGGTATTGACCTTGACCGGGCGGTCCTTCTTCGGCCCGATCCCCTCCCGCCAATGATATTCGTCGGCAAAGCAGCCGCCGGGCCAGCGGATGATCGGCACCGACAGGTTGCGCAGCGCGGCCACCACATCGTTGCGGAAGCCGTTGGTGTTGGGGATGGACCTGTCATTGCCGACCCACAGGCCGCCATAGATGCCATTGCCCAGATGCTCCGCGAACTGGGTGAAGATCGCCTTGTCATAGATCGCGCCGGGCTTGTCAGCATGGATGGTCGCCATGGTCGGCCTGCCGCCGGTCTGCGCATGCGCGCCGGCGAGCGCTGTGGCGCAGAGCAGAAGCGCGGCAGTGGTGCGGCGCAGGGCCTTGATCATTCCTCTCTCCCTATGTCCAGGCATGTGTTCAGTCGTGAAATGCTGCGGTGGTCTGACGCTTGCCGCGCAGGAAGGCGTCGGCAACCAGCCGCAAGGGCGCGGTGTCCACATCGCTGCGTCCGCCCCGGATCAGCGCGGCGAAGCGGCGGTAGAGGCCCGCATATTCGATGTCCTCGCCATGCTCCGTACCGCCGGGCAGGTGCAGCACGGCGCCGCCCTGGCTGAGCTTCAGCATGCCCGCGTCGGTTTCGACCATGATGTCCCAGCTTTGCGGGCCGGTCTGGCGCCAGTCGAGGTCCATGTGGATCGCCGCGCCGCCGGTGTCCCGAAAGGCGATGTCGGCGGCAATCGGCGCGGCGCGGTTTTCCGGCAGCACCAGTGTGGCGTCCTTCAGGAAGAAGGGGCGCGGCAGGATATGGGTGACGATGGAGAGCGCGTTGATCCCCGGATCGAACACGCCAAGCCCGCCCGGTTCCCAGATCCACGCCTGACCCGGATGCCAGACGCGCACATCTTCGCGCCAGACGATGGACACCTTGTCGATCCGCCGCTCGGCCAGCCATGCCCGCGCCGGAGCCACCCCGGCGGCAAAGCGCGAATGCCAGGCCGCGAACAGGCTGACGCCGGCCTTGTCCGCCTCCGCTTCGAGTGCGGCGACTTCGGCCAATGTCGCGCCGGGCGGCTTCTCAAGGAACAGATGGATGCCCCTGCCGATCGCCTGCGACGCCAGCGCATGGCGGACCTGCGGCGGGGTGCAGAGGGCGATCGCATCGACCGCCGGCCCCTCCGCCAGCAGGGCGTCGAGGCTGGCATGATGCGGCACGCCCTCAAGTCCCGCATCCTGCGGGCTGACCGTCGCGGCCAGGCTGAAGGCGCCATTGCCGCGGATCGCGGGGACATGCTGGTCCCGCGCGATCTTGCCGATGCCGACGATGGCGATGCGAATGGGGTCCATGGGCCTAGAGGACCTTCACCGTCACCTCGACCGGCGCCGCGCGCTTCAGCGGGTTGCGCACGGGCAGGGTGAAGGGCGCGGCGATGATCTCGAACACATCGCCTTCCTGCGTCTGCACGCCGTCGGCGAAGGAAAGCGTGGCCGTGCCGAAAAAGTGGACATGCACGTCGCCGGGGCGACGGAACAGGTCATATTTGAAATGATGATGTTCGAGATTGGTCAGACTGTGCGACATATTGCCTTCGCCCGAGAGGAAGGGCTTTTCCCACAGCACCTCGCCGTTCCGCAGGATGCGGCTGCTGCCTTCGATATGTTCCGGCGCGGGGCCGACCAGCAGTTCCGGGCCGAGCGACGCCTGACGCAGCTTGCTATGGGCGAGCCAGAGATAATTGTGCCGCTCGGTCACATGGTCGCTGAACTCGTTGGCGAGCGCGAGGCCGAGGCGATAGGGCCGGCCGTCGGGGCCGATGATGTAGATGCCGGCGATCTCCGGCTCCTCGCCGCCATCCCGTGCGAAGGCGGGCATGGTCAGCGGATCGGTCGGCCCCACCAGTTGGGACCCGTCGCCCTTGTAGAACCATTCAGGCTGCTGCCCGACCGCGCCCGGGTCGGGCTTCCCGCCTTCCAGCCCTTCCAGGAACATGCGCATGCTGTCCGTCTGCTTTTCGGCGGCGGCGGCTTCGCGGTGCATCTTGTCGCGGCCTTCGGCGGAACCGAGATGGGTGAGGCCCGTGCCGGTCAGTTGCACATGGGCCGCGTCCTCATGGTCGATCGGCGCGATCAGGCGGCCGGCCTCGAACTCGGCGGCGATGTCGACGGCATCGCCCTTCGGCGCCGCGGCGACGATCTGCGCCAGCGAAAGCCCCTTGGCGATGGCGTCCAGCGCCAGCGCGCGGATGCTTTCCACCCCGAGGAGGAAATGCGCCTCGCTGTCCTGCGCGGCGATAACCGAACGCCCCCCATTGCCCGAACGGTGTTGCAACAGGCGCAAATTCATGAACGATCTCCTCCCGCGCGCCTTTCCCGGCGCTCGCAAACGTCATCTAAAGGTCGAATTGTCAGTCATTTCATCGGCGCGAGACTGGCGCGTGGCGGCCTAGCTGCCCTGAAGTTCGAAAGTCGGGGCTTTATCCGCCATGTGAATCTCCTTATTACTCCGACATATTACAGCTAGTCGTAGAAGGCAATGATTGTGTTTCGCCTTGGCTGATCGACTGCTAAGGAAGGAGCCGGAGGAGCATGAATGGCTGAAGAAAAGCGGCTCTTGAAGGGGGCTGAAGAGGGCGCATCGAAAGAGGCGCGGGGTCCCGGAAGGCGTCTGCATGGCGCCATCGCGCACAAGCTGGGAACGGCGATCTTGTCCGGCCAATATGCGCCGGGCGACGTCCTGTCCGGCGAAGTCGCCTTTGCCGAGGAACTGGAAGTGTCGCGCAGCGCCTATCGCGAGGCGATACAGGTGCTGACCGCCAAGGGGCTGGTGGAAAGCCGGCCCAAGGCGGGGACGCGCGTGCTGCCGCGCAACCGCTGGAACCTGCTCGATCCCGAGGTGCTGGCCTGGGCCTTCGCCGGGGAGCCCGACGTTCAGTTCGTGCGCGACCTGTTCGAACTGCGCGCCATCGTCGAGCCCGCGGCGGCGCGGCTGGCGGCGCAGCGGCGGACCAGGGAGGACATCAAGCTGATGAAGGACGCGCTGGCCGCGATGCGCCGCCACACGCTGGCGACAGAGGCCGGGCGCGCGGCGGATCGCGATTTCCATAATGCGATCCTGAATTCGACGCGCAACGATGCGCTGCAGACGCTGTCTGCCAGCATCGGCGCGGCGGTCAACTGGACCACCCAGTTCAAGCAGCGGGCGCGGGCCTTGCCGCGCAACCCGATTCCGGACCATGTGCGGGTGTTCGACGCCATTGCGGCAGGCGATGCGGCCGCGGCGGCGGAGGCGATGGGCGTGCTGGTCGATCTGGCGCTGGAGGATACGGCGAGCGCGATGACGCGGTGATTCGCATCCTCACCTGCGTGAAGCGGTGGTGGACGGGAAGCACGCGCAGGTCGTGCCATTTTCCCTTGCGCCAGCCTTTGGCCGGCTTCCCTTCCAATCCCGATGGCGAGGATGAAAAAAAGGCCGGAACGGGACGTCCCGCTCCGGCCTTTTCCGGTTTCGAGGCTTGCGACCCTCGGCTCCGTCACCCGATCTGCTGATCGGGCAGCGCATGGGTCGGCTTTGATCCCCATAGCGCATAGAACAGGATGTAAAGTTCGCAGACCGCGGTCAGCAGGAAGCTGGTCTGCAAACCGAAACGGTCGGCCAGATAGCCCTGCACCACCACCAGCGCGCCACCCGCGATCGCCATGATCAGCAGGCCCGATCCTTCTTCGGTCAGCGGCCCCAGCCCCTTGATGCCGAGGGTGAAGATGGTCGGGAACATGATCGAGTGGAACAGGCCCACCAGGATCAGCGACCACATCGCCACCTCCCCACGGGCGAAGACGGTGACCATCATCACGATGAACGCGCCGATGGAGAAGGCGGCCAGCACCTTGCCCGCGTCGAACCGCTGCATGATCGCGGAGCCGGCGAACCGGCCGACCATCATGCCGCCCCAGAGGAAGGTCAGGTAACGGCCCGCCTGTTCATGGGTGAGGTTGGCGATATGGGGCTGGCTGACGAAGTTCACGAACAGGTTGGCGACGCCGATTTCCGCAATCAGGTAGATGAAGATCGCCGGAACGCCGAACACCAGGTTGCGATGCGCCCACAGCGAATGCTTCTTCCGCTCCTCCTTGGCGAGGCGGGTGGCCGACGCGCCCATGGCGGGCAGCGGGAAGCGCGCGATCACGACGGCCAGCACCACCAGCACCACGGCCACCAGGCCATAGGGCAGGACCACCGACTGGGCATCGGCCAGCCGTTCCGCCTGCGTCAGCACGACATCGCCCTGGGCTGTGCCGCCCTTCGACCGGCCGAGGATCAGATAGGCCCCGAACATCGGCGCCAGCATCGTGCCCGCCGAGTTCATCGCCTGCACCAGGTTCAGGCGCGAGGAGGCGGTTTCCGGCTTGCCGACCACCGCGACATAGGGATTGGCCGCGACCTGGAGCAGGGTGATGCCGCTGGCGATCACGAACAGCATGAGCAGCGTCACGCCATAGGAGGGGATGGACGCCGCCAGCATCATGCCCAGCGCGCCCGCCGCCATGATCAGCAGCCCCGTCACCAGCGACTTCTGGTAGCCGATGCGTTCGATCAGCTTGGCCGAGGGGATGGAAGCGACGAAATAGGCGATGAACCACACCGATTCGATCAGCGTCGTCTGGGTGTAGCTCAGCTCGAACACGCTGCGCAGATGCGGCAGCAGCGTATTGTTGATGACGGTGATGAAGCCCCACATGAAAAAGAGGCTGGCCAGCAACGTCAGGGCAGGGCCGTAGCGCGTGCCCGGATTATGGGCCGCGGCGGGCGCCGCGGTTGAGGAAATGGGTCCTGCCATTCATCCTTCTCCGGAAGAGTCGAAAAGGAGCGCCGCCGGAACAGGGTTGCGCCCGATTATTTTGTAGGAGTATATCCCCTCCAACGACGCGTCAATGGCGTCCGGGAGGAACTGCATGCGAAAGGCCTTTATGAACAGAACGGTTTTGGCAACGTTGTCATACGGTGCCGTCCTGATGATGACAAGCACGGCGGCACTGGCGACGGAGGCCAGTCGCGCCACCGCCGGCACGCTGGCCGACGGCACGGCGATCGAGGCGATCACGCTAAAGAACGCACGGGGCGTGTCGGCCACCATCCTGACCTATGGCGCGACCTTACAGAAGCTGGAGGGGCCGGACCGCAACGGCAAGATCGCGGACGTGCTGCTCGGCTATGACGATCTTGCCGGCTATGTCGACCGTCCCAATTATTTCGGCGTGACCGTGGGCCGCTACGCAAACAGGATCGCGGGCGGCAAATTCACGCTGGACGGCAAGAGCTATCAATTGCCGCTCAATGACAAGGTCAATTCGCTGCATGGCGGGGGCAAGGGCTTCGACAAGCAGGCGTGGAACGTCGTTTCGCTGAAGAGCGGGCCGACCGCCACGCTGGTCCTGTCCCTCACCAGCCCGGACGGCGACGCCGGTTATCCCGGCAAGCTCGACACCACCGTCACCTATACGCTGGACGAGGCGGGCAATCTGGGCATTGCCTTCGACGCGAAGACCAGCAGGCCGACCATCGTCAACATGACCAACCATGCGATCTTCAACCTGGCGGGCGAGGGAGCGGCCGACAGCGCACTGGGGCATCTGCTGACCATTCCGGCCAGGGCCTTCACGCCCGTGGACGCCAATCTGATCCCGACCGGCGAACTCAAGCCGGTGGAAGGCACGGTGTTCGATTTCCGCATGCCGCGCCGCGTGGCGGATGGCATTCGCGACGGCCGCGACGCGCAGATCGTCGCCGGGCGCGGCTACGACCATAATTTCGCGCTGGACAAGGGTGCGACCAAGGCCCCCGAACTGGCCGCGCGCCTGGAGGACCCGGCGTCGGGCCGCGTGCTCGACGTGCTGACGACGGAGCCCGGCGTGCAATTCTACACCGGCAATTTCCTGGACGGGACGCTGATCGGCAAGCAGGGCCATCTCTACCGCATGGGCGACGGCATCGCGCTGGAGCCGCAGAAATTCCCCGACTCGCCCAACCAGCCGAAATTCCTGTCGGCGCGGGTGGACCCCGGCAAGCCCTATCATCACCAGATGATCTACCGCCTGTCCGTCAAGCGCTGAAGGAACATCCGGCATGGGTGAATGGCGCAAGGTCGACCGCGACATAAGCGATGCGCTGGGGGAGGGGACGCTATGGTCCGCCCGTGAGAATGCGGTCTATTGGACCGACATACTCGCGCCCGCGCTCAACCGCCTGTCGCTGGACGACGGCGCCATCCAGCGCTGGGCCATGCCCGAGCCGATCGGCTGGGTGGCCGAGCGGGCGGGCGGGGGCTTCATCGGCGGCTTCCAGAGCGGCTTCGCCCGGATCTCGCTCGATCCGCTGGTCATCGAGCCGATAGGCGATCCCGAACCGCATCTGCCCGGCAGCCGCATGAACGATGGCAAGGCCGATGCGAGCGGCGCCATCTGGTGCGGCACGATGGACATGGCGGAGGAGCAGGATGTGGGCGCGCTCTACCGGCTCGATCCCGATGGACGCTGGGCGGTGATGGACGGGGGCTATCGCGTGCCCAACGGCCCGGCCTTTTCCGCCTGCGGGCACTGGCTTTATCACAGCGATACGGCCAGGCGGCAGATATATCGCTTCGCCCGCACGGCCGAAGGCGGCCTGGCGGATCGCCGGCCCTTCATCCGCCTTGCCGAGGAGGATGGCTATCCCGACGGCATGACCGTCGATGCGGACGGGCATCTGTGGGTAGCCCATTGGGGCGGCGGGCGGATCAGCCGCTTCACGCCCGGGGGCAAGCTCGACCGCTCGATCGCGCTGCCCGCCAGGCAGGTGACGAACATCTGCTTCGCCGGGGACAAGCTGGACCGGATGTTCGTCAGTTCGGCGGCGACCGGTCTGCCGGAAAGCGACTATGACGGTGCGTTTTTCGAAGTCTTTCCCGGCGTCCGGGGGTTGCCGACGAACCTCTACGCGGGATGAGGGACAAGCCGGGATCGGCCGCTACTGGCCGATCGCCGGCTTCATGCATGCCGTGCTCCTGCGATGGCGGGAGCCCGGTCAAGGCGATGAGATCATCCACAGGGCCCAGCCCCGGGCTTTCAACAGCCGCCCGTCTCGTCCAGCAGCCTTCGCGGCAGCATGGCCGCCGAAGCGGGCGGAAGGCGCTCCTTAAAAAACCGCCGCCACCAATTGCGCGAACGCATCGGCGCGGTGGCTCATGCCATGCTTCTTCTCCGGGTCCATCTCGCCGAAGCTGATGCCATGACCATGCGGCTGGAAGATCGGATCATAGCCGAAGCCCCTGTCGCCACGGGGCGGCCAGGTGATCGTGCCGTCGACGCGGCCTTCGAACGCCTCCACATGGCCGTCGGGCCAGGCCAGCGCCAGGGCGCAGACGAAATGCGCGTCATGACCCGCTTCCGGCCCCTTCGCCTGGATATTGTCCCAGACGAGCTGCATGGCGAGGCCGAAATCCTTGGTCGGGCCGGCCCAGCGGGCGGAGAAGATGCCCGGATCGCCGTTCAGCGCCTCCACGCACAGGCCGCTGTCGTCGGCCAGCGCGGGCAGGCCGGAAAGATCCGCCGCCTGCATCGCCTTCAGTTCCGCATTGGCGATGAAGGTCGTGCCGGTCTCCTCCGGCTCGGGCAGGTCCAACGCCGCTGCGGACACCGTCTCTATGCCATAGGGCGCCAGCAATTCGCCGATTTCCCGCACCTTGCCGGGATTATGGCTGGCGATCACCAGTCGTCCCGGACCCAGCTTGCGGATCGCCTGTTCCTGCCCGAATTCATCGCTCATTCCGTCATCCCATATCCCACGCGCCCCGAAAACGAACGGAAGGAAGAATTATCTCCCGGTCGCCTTGTCCTGTGCCGCGAAAATCCGCGCGCAGCCTATGCGGGCAAGGCGCAGCAGGCGCAGCAGTTCCTCCTCGTCATAGGTCGCGCCCTCGGCGGTCGCCTGCACCTCCGCGAACTTGCCGTCGCCCGTCAGGATCAGGTTGGCGTCCGCCTCCGCATTGCTGTCCTCGGCATAGTCCAGATCCAGCACCGGGGTGCCGTTATAGATACCGCAGCTTATCGCCGCGACCTTCTGCACGATGGGGTCTTCGGTGAGGGCGCCCGATGCCAGCAGCTTGTCGATGGCGATGCGCAGCGCCACCCAGCTTCCCGAAATGGCGGCGGTGCGGGTGCCGCCATCGGCCTGGATCACGTCGCAGTCGACGACGATCTGCCGCTCGCCCAGTTTCTGGAGGTCGACCACGGCGCGCAGCGACCGGCCGATGAGGCGCTGGATTTCCTGGGTGCGGCCCGACTGCTTGCCCTTGGCGGCCTCGCGGCTGCCGCGGGTGTGGGTGGCGCGGGGCAGCATGCCATATTCCGCCGTGACCCAGCCCGACCCCTTGCCGCGCAGGAAGGGGGGCACCTTCTCCTCGATCGAGGCGGTGCAGAGGACCCGCGTGTCACCGAAGCTGACCAGGCAGCTCCCCTCGGCATGGATGGTGAAGCCGGGTTCCATGGTGATGTCGCGCATCTGGTCGGGCGCACGGCCGGAAGGACGCATAAATATTCTACTCCGAAGCGTTGTGTCGAGCGGGCTTAGCGTCGGGCGGCCCATCATGCCAGTGGCGATGAACCCGAAAGATGCTAGAGAGCGGCCTATGGTGACGAAAGCACTATCGATTTTGGCGGCCACTGTCCTGCTGGGCGGCTGTGCCATGGAACAGGCGGAGCTGGAAAAGCCGACCCTGGCCGGCGATACCATCAGATTTTCCGCCGGTCCCTGTTTCGGCGCCTGCCCCAGCTACAGCCTGCGCGTGACGCCGGACGGGTCCGGGCTGATCGAGCCGCAGCGTTTCACCGCCATTCCCGGCCCGACCCGTTTCACGGTGACGCCGGCGCAATATCGCCGCTTCCGCGCCGCGCTGGCGCAGTTTCGGCCCGCGCAGGGCACGGTCAGGCGAATCGGCCAGGGGGAAAATTGCGTCCGCTTCGCCACGGACATGCCCGGCTATGTGATAGAATGGACCCGGGGCGAAGCGCCGCCCACCCGGCTGGAGTTCCAGTCGGGCTGCATGGATGCGGGCTATGGCAAGCTGCGCGCCACCATCGCGTCGATCCCCAGCATGCTCGACGTCGCCGCCATGGTGAAGCCGACGACGGCGAAGGGCCGGTGACGACGGGCTTGAGCCGGGACCGATGCTTGCCTAGATAAAGGCCATGGCGGTCACCCCGATCACCGAACTTAACGAACGTGCGCGTGACGTTTTCCGTCTGGTGGTCGAGAGCTATCTCGGCACCGGGCTGCCCGTTGGCTCGCGCACGATCAGCAAGATGGCGTCGCTCAGCCTGTCGCCCGCCTCCATCCGCAATGTGATGCAGGATCTGGAGGAACTGGGCCTGCTTGCCGCGCCGCACACCTCCGCTGGACGGATGCCGACGGAAACCGGCCTCAGGCTGTTCGTCGACGGCATGATGCAGGCCGCGGAACCTTCGGTCGAGGAACGGCGCGCGATCGAGGCCGGGATCAGCGAAGGCGGCCCGATAGAGGAGGCGCTGTCGGCCGCGACCGCTGCGCTGTCCGGCCTCTCGGCCTGCGCCGGCATCGTGATGGTGCCCAAGCGGGAGCCGGTGCTGCGGCAGTTCGGCTTCGTGCCCCTGAATGAACGGCAGGCGCTGGCTGTGCTGGTGGGGCAGGACGGTTCCATCGAGAATCGCGTCGTGGACCTTCCGGTGGGCGTGACGCCGATGATGCTGAACGAGGCTGCCAACTTCATGTCGGCGCGCTTCGGCGGCATGACGCTGGCGCAGGCGCGCGAGGCCCTCCGGCGCGAGGTAGAGGGGGACCGGAACGCGCTTCAGGGCGCGGCGGGGGAACTGGTGGCGAGGGGTATCGCCCTGTGGTCGCAGGATGCCGACGACCGCCCGGTGCTGATCGTGCGCGGTCAGGCGCATCTGCTGGATGACGGCACCGCCGCCGATCTGGAGCGGGTGAGGCAATTGCTGGAACAGCTTGAAGGCAAGCAGGAGATTTCCCGGCTGCTGGAAAGTGCGCTGGCGGGCAGCGCGACCAAAATCTTCATCGGTTCGGAAAACAAGCTCTTTTCCCTGTCGGGTTCTTCGGTCATAGCCGCGCCTTACCGCAGCGGTGACGGCCGGGTGGTGGGCGTGGTCGGGGTAATCGGCCCCACGCGCTTGAACTATGCGCGGGTGATCCCCATGGTGGACTTCACCGCACAGACGCTGTCGAGATTGATGAGATGAGCGAAGACAAGCAGAATATCGAAAATACCGAAGTCGTGGACGAACTGCCCGAGGATGCGTCGCCCGCCGGCGACGCGGCGGCGGAACGGATCGCGAGCCTTGAAAACGAGCTGGCGACCGCGAAGCAGGAGGTGCTCTACGCCCATGCCGAAGCGCAGAATGTGCGGCGGCGGCTGGAAAAGGAACTGGCCGACGCACGCGCCTATGCCGCGACGGCCTTTGCCCGCGACATGCTGTCGGTGGCGGACAATCTGGGCCGCGCGCTTCAGGCGATCCCCGCCGACCTGCGCGAGGATGAGAAGTTCAAGGGCCTGGTCGCCGGGCTTGAAGCCACCGGGCGGGAACTGGAGGCGGTGTTCGGCCGCAACGGCATTGAGAAGCTGGTGTCGGTCGGCCAGCCGCTTGACCCCAACAAGCATCAGGCGATGATGGAAGTGCCCTCCGCCGATGCCGAGCCGGGTACGGTGCTGGTGGAGATGCAGGCAGGCTATACGATCAAGGACCGGTTGCTGCGCCCGGCGCTGGTCAGCGTGGCGAAGAAACCGGACTGATCGGTTGCACCTGAAGCATGCAAGGGCTCGCCGGACCACCGTCCGGCGGGCCTTTTTCGTTCACGGGCCCGCGCGCTCCGCCGGCGGAACCGCGCCGGGATGGCCGGGTCAAGCTTGAGCCGGATTCAGGCACTGGTGGGGCGAAGCCTGGCCCTGATTTTTGGGGGAGTTCCCGCCATAGCCCTGATCCGCGATAAAGATATATCGCAACTCTTGACGTTCGGCCTTTTTAAGATATATCTCAAACTATCAAGAAACAGTTGAGAGAATCATCCATGCATTTTCATCATCGCGCTCGCGGGCACCATGGTTTTGGCCATGACCGCATGTTCGGACCGGACGGCCGCGAACCCGGCGGCTTTGGCGGTCGCTTCGGGGATGGTCCGTTCGGCGGCGGCCGGGGCGGGCATTTTGGCGGCGGGCGGGGTGGCGGCCGTCGCCGCCTGTTCGGCAATGACGCGCTCAGGCTCATCCTGCTCAAGCTCATCTCCGACGCGCCCCGCCATGGCTATGATCTGATCCGCGAGATCGAAACCCTGTCGGGCGAGGTCTATGTGCCAAGTCCGGGCGTCGTCTATCCGACGCTGACCTTGCTTGCGGACATGGATCTGATCGCGGAGCAGCCGGGCGAAAGCAGCCGCAAGCTGTTCGCGATCACGGAGGCGGGCACGGCCTATCTGGCCGACCATGAACAAGGCGTGGCGCTGGTCATGGACCGGCTGGGCTCGCTGGCGCGCAAGGCGGAGCGCACCGACGGCGCGCCGATCCGGCGGGCCATGCACAATCTGGGCATGGCGGTCCGGGCGCGGCTTGAAAAGGAGGGGGCGGATGCGCAGACCATGTTCGACGTCGCCGCGCTGATCGACGAGGCGGCCAGCAGGATCGAAAGGCTTTGACCATGGCTTTGACGGCGCATGTGCCGACCGCCAACGCCAGCCGCTATCTCCAGCAGCTGTGCAAGCATTGGGGGCACAAGTTCGAAACCGATTTCGACGCGCGGCAGGGAAGCATCGCCTTTCCCATGGGGCCGATCCGGATGGCGGCCGGGGCTGACGCCCTGACCGTCACGATCGAACCGGGGGAGGGGACCGATGTCGAACGCTTCAAGCAGGTGGTGGCGGACCATCTCGACCGCTTCGCCTTCAGGGAAGCGCCGCTGACCTTCGACTGGCGGTAAGGGGGGCGGGGCGGGCAGTTCCGCCCCGCCGGCCGCCGCTCTTCCTCAGGCCACCTGGCGTCCGAAGTCCGATGACGCCGCGCGCAGGCTGGAAAGCTTGCCTTCCACGCTCATGAAGCCGCGTTCGAGCTGGTCGATTTCGGATGCGACCACCTCGGTATCCTGGCGGATGGCGCTGATGGTCGACGACATGGAGTCGGCGGCCAGCGCGGTTTCGTCGACAGCGGCGGTGATCATCGTCACCGTCTGCGCCTGGGCATCCATGGCGTGGCGGATGCGTTCGGCGCTGGCCTGGACCTCGCCCACCGTGTCGCGAATGCGCTCGTTGGTCTCCACCGACTGGCGGGTGGATGCCTGGATGTCCGCGATCTTGCCCGCGATCTCATCGGTGGCGCGGGCGGTCTGGTTGGCGAGGCTCTTCACCTCCTGCGCGACCACCGCGAAGCCGCGGCCGGCATCGCCCGCGCGGGCCGCCTCGATCGTGGCGTTGAGCGCAAGCAGGTTGGTCTGGCCGGCAATGTCGCGGATCAGGCCCAGGATCGATTCGATGGATTTCGCATGGTCGGACAGGGTGGTCGACATGGCCACCGCGTCGCCCGACTGGCGGGCCGCCCGCTGGGCGACGTCGGCCGCGCTTTCCACCTCCGTCCGCGCATCCTCGATAGCGCGAATGAGGCCGGCGGAGGTGCGGGCGGCTTCGCGCATCGCAAGGGCGGACTGTTCGGCGGCGGCGGCGACTTCCGACGCCTTGCCCAGCATGCCGCGTGTCGCGGCCGATGCGTCCTTCGCCTGTTCGCGCAGCGATTCGCCCAGTTGCGACGCGCCGTCGATCTCTCCCATGATCCGCTGTTCGAACATCGTGCCGAAGCGTTGGCGCTCGTTGCGCTGCGCCTCCGCCTCGTCGCCTGCGATGACGTTCGCCATCAGCCCGGCGTCGACCATGCCGACCTGCATCATGACATGCACCAGACGGCGACGCCCCGTTTCATCCTCCATCCGATGCCAGATAAGGTCGATCAGCTTCTCGTTGGCCGCAGCCACCGGCATCAGCACCGCACGCAGCGGCGAGCCGTGCTTGCGGGCGTGGCGTACGCAGGCGATGGAGGAAATCGCCCATTCGCCCGCATCGTAATAGCCGAGTTTCTGGCGCACATATTCATGCGCTTCCGTCTCGATCTTGGCGAGCGTGGAGGGGTTGAGCTTCGACCGCAGCCCCGTCTGCTCGACATAGGCATCGTAGAAAGTGCGCGCCGCCAGGGTCACCTGTTCGCCCAGCAGGTCGCGAATCTGGCGCAACCCCTGCGCCAGCTCGCCATGCGGGTCGACCTCCCTCATCATCGCAAGGACGGTGCTTTTGGGCGTGGCGGCGGAATTCATGTGCGGCAAAACCCCAGATTGGTCTCATTGTCCCGTCGGGTGATAGCGCCATTTGGTTAATCACTTCTTAGGATCGGCGGACATTCGGCCCCGATCCCGATCCTTTGGCGCTTTACCCGTCATCGACCGCCGAAAACCGGCCTGCATGGTTCCTCATCCCGGAAATGTTCCGCCGGCCTGGCGGGGATCGCCCCGTCGCGTGGTCAGGGCGGCTTGCCCTCTTGGCGTATCGCTCCTAAGGGGACGGGACTCGAGGGACAAACATCAGGGACGTAGGGAAGATATGGCGCGAACCACGAGCCGGCCGCTCTCGCCGCATTTGACGATCTGGAAATGGGGGCCAGCCATGGCCGTCTCCATCATGCACCGCGTGACCGGCAACGGTCTTGCGACGGTCGGCGCGATGGGACTGGTCTGGTGGCTGATGGCCGCCGCCATGGGGCCGGATGCCTATGCAACCTTCGTCAAATGCGCGACTTCGCCCATCGGCTATCTGGTGATGGCCGGCCTTAGCTGGTTCTTCTTCCAGCATCTCTGCTCCGGTCTTCGCCACTTCGTGCTCGATCTGGGCGCGGGCTATGAGCTCAAGAACAACAAGATCTGGTCGCTGCTGACCTTCGTCTTCTCGATGCTCCTCACCATCGCCTTCTGGGCCGCCATCTGCACGGGGAAATTCTGATGGGAACCGGAACCGGAATCGGCCGCGTCCGCGGTCTTGGATCGGCCAGGCATGGCGCGCATCACTGGCTGGCGCAGCGCTATACCGCCGTCGGCAACCTGTTGCTGGTGCTGTGGCTGCTGTTCAGCCTGATCGCCCTGCCGGGCCTCGATTATCAGAGCGTCCATAACTGGATCGCGCAGCCTCTGGTGGCGGTGCCGCTGATGCTGATGCTGGTCAGCATCTTCTATCACCTGCGCCTGGGCATGCAGATCATGCTGGAGGACTATGTCCACGACAAGGGCCTCAACTTCTTCAGCATCCTGCTGCTGAACTTCTATGCCATTGGCGGCGCGGCCGCGGGCATCTTCGCGATCGCCAAGATCGCCTTCACGGGGATCGTCAAATAATGAGCGAAGCCTATAAGATCATCGACCACACCTATGACACGGTCGTCGTGGGTGCCGGCGGCTCCGGCCTGCGCGCCACCATGGGCAGCGCGGAAGCGGGCCTGAAGACCGCCTGCATCACCAAGCTGTTCCCGACCCGCAGCCATACGGTGGCGGCGCAGGGCGGCATCGCGGCGAGCCTTGGCAACAACTCGCCCGACCACTGGACCTGGCACATGTACGACACCGTCAAGGGGTCGGACTGGCTGGGCGACCAGGACGCGATCGAATATATGGTGCGCGAGGCGCCGGCCGCCGTGATCGAGCTGGAGCATGCGGGCGTTCCGTTCAGCCGTAACGACAACGGCACCATCTACCAGCGTCCGTTCGGCGGCCACATGCAGAATATGGGCGCCGGCCCGCCGGTGCAGCGCACCTGCGCCGCCGCCGACCGTACCGGCCACGCCATGCTGCACGCGCTCTATCAGCAGAGCCTGAAGTATGACGCGGACTTCTACATCGAATATTTCGCCATCGACCTGATCATGGAAGACGGCCCGAACGGCAAGGAATGCCGGGGCGTCATCGCCATCTGCATGGAAGACGGTTCGATCCATCGCTTCCGCAGCAAGGCGGTCGTGCTGGCGACGGGCGGTTACGGCCGCGCTTACTTCTCCGCCACTTCGGCGCATAGCTGCACCGGCGACGGCGGCGGCATGGTGCTGCGCGCGGGCCTGCCTTTGCAGGATCTGGAATTCGTGCAGTTCCACCCGACCGGCATCTACGGCGCGGGCGTGCTCATCACGGAAGGCGCGCGGGGCGAGGGCGGCTACCTCACCAATTCCGAGGGCGAGCGCTTCATGGAGCGCTATGCGCCTTCCGCGAAGGATCTGGCGTCGCGCGACGTCGTGTCGCGTTCGATGGCGATGGAAATGCGCGAAGGGCGCGGCGTGGGTCCGAACAAGGACCATATCTACCTGCACCTCGATCATATCGATCCCAAGGTGCTGGCGGAACGCTTGCCGGGCATCACCGAAAGCGGCAAGATCTTCGCCGGTGTCGACCTGACCCGCCAGCCGCTGCCGGTGACGCCGACCGTCCACTATAATATGGGCGGCATTCCCTGCAATTATCATGGGCAGGTGGTGACGAAGGTCGGTGACGATCCCGAAGTCGTGGTGCCGGGCCTCTATGCCGTGGGTGAAGCGGCCTGCGTTTCGGTCCATGGCGCGAACCGCCTGGGTTCCAACTCGTTGATCGATCTCGTCGTCTTCGGCCGCGCGACCGGCTTGCACCTCAAGGAAACGATCAAGCCCAACGGCTCGCATCGTCCGCTGCCCAAGGACGCGGCCGACCTGGCGCTGGGCCGCCTCGATCATTATCGCAATGCAAAGGGCGGTTCCCCCACGGCGAAGATCCGCCTGGAAATGCAGCACACCATGCAGAAGCACGCCGCCGTGTTCCGCGACAGCGCGCTGCTGGCGGAGGGCGTCGCGAAGATGGCAGAGGTCAATGGCCGCTTGCAGGACGTCGCGGTTTCGGACCGCTCGCTGATCTGGAACACCGACCTGATCGAGACGCTGGAACTGGACAATCTGATGTCCCAGGCGGTCTGCACCATGGTCAGCGCGGAAAACCGCAAGGAAAGCCGCGGCGCCCATGCGCATGAGGACTTCCCGAACCGCGACGACGCCGAATGGATGAAGCACACCGTAAGCTGGTTCGAGGGCTGGGGCGGCAAGGGCGGCAAGGTGACGCTCGACTACCGTCCGGTGCACGATTACACGCTCACGGACGAGGCGGAATATATCAAACCCAAGGCGCGCGTGTACTAAGCCGCGCGAACGGCGGGAAACAGGGAAGGGCGGGCTGCGAAGCTCGCCCTTTTCTTATATATGCTTCGTTCTGGGAAATTGCGGACACCAGCGCTTCCCCCTGCTTCAGGGGCGGGGCTTGATGTCCTCGATCGCCCAAGGCTTGCATCCCCGGCAGATGTGCCTGCTTCCCCTCCATCCGCCAAAGGTCTAAAGGCCGCGACATGAACGACCTTGCCACCCCATCCGCGCTGGCCGAAGAGAAGGCGCAAAGCTGGAAAGTCACCTTCCCATGCACCCGTGCGGAGGCCGAAGCGCTGGATGGCGACATTGCCGCCTTCGCCCTGATGGATCGTCCGCCCGTGCTGATGACCAGCGAGGCGGAGCCCGATAATGAACAAAGCTGGCGGCTCGACGCCTATTTCGAAGGCCAGCCGAGCCCCGCCGCGATCCGGCTGCTCCGTTCGCTCGTCCCCAGCGCCGCCGGCGTCAAGCCGCTGGTCGAGCAACTGCCCGACGAGGATTGGGTGACGTTGAGCCAGCAGGGGCTGGAACCCGTCACTGCGGGGCGTTTCCATGTCCGCAATCTCGCCAGCGACCCGGTGGCGCCCGGTCACGTCAATTTCCTGATCGAGGCGAGCCGCGCCTTCGGCACGGGCCAGCATGAAACCACGGCGGGCTGCCTGATCATGCTCGACCGCATGCGGCGGGTCGGCATGCGCTTCGGCAATGTCGCGGACATCGGAACGGGCACAGGCCTGCTTGCCTTCGCGGCGCTCCACCTTTGGCCGCGCGCTTATGCGACGGCGTCGGACATCGATCCCGTCGCGGTGGAGATCAGCGCTGCCAACGCGGCGGCCAACGGCATTGCGACGGGCAAGGGACAGGGGCAGCTCGCGCTCTACACGGCTGCCGGCGTGGATCACCCGGCTATTGCGACGCGCGCGCCCTATGACCTGCTGATCGCCAATATCCTGGCCGGTCCGCTGATCGAACTTGCTCCCTCGCTCTGCGCGCTGGTGGAGGAAGGCGGCACCATCGTCCTTGCGGGGCTGCTCAATGAACAGGCCGGTGCGGTGCTGGCTGCCTATCGCGCCCAGGGAATGCGCCTGGCGGAACGGACGGACCGTGGCGACTGGCCGACCCTCCGCCTGCGCAAGCGCCCGCGGATCGGCTGGAGACGGCCGACCCGCATCGACGGCAACGCCCGTGGCGAAGCCCCTGGTTTCGGCAGTCTGTGACCTTTTGCTGAGCGTGATCATCGCCCGGATCGACTTGGGACCGTTTCGACAGCGGACGGTCGAGGTGGCCGCACGTTGGCGGAGATGATGCATTTACAGGGCGGGGCTGCCTGGAGCGCCTCGCCCTGCAAAAGGCCTCAGCCCACGATGCCCGCACCCAGCAGCAACAGCAGCTTCACGTCGATTGCGAAGCCTTCCGTCCGCCATGCCGCGATCCGGTCGTGAATCCTGTCGAGCGGCACGCGGTGCACGCGGATATCCTCGCCTTCCACGCCGCCGCCATCGCCGGTTTTCATGAGGTCATGCGCACGGAACAGCGTGAAGCTCTCCGACACCATGCCGGGCGAACTGTAGAATTCACCCAAAGCCTCCATCCGGCCGGGCAGGTAGCCGGTTTCCTCCTCCAGTTCGCGAGTGGCGGCCAGCACGGCTTCCTCGCCCTCGTCATGGTCGCCCACAAGGCCGGCGGGCAATTCGATGCACCGGCGGCCCAGCGGTACGCGATATTGATCGACCAGCAACACATGCCGCCCGTCCGCCGCCTCGTCCACGGCCAGAATGACGGCGGCATGGATGCCCCGCGCCCGGCCGACATATTCCCACCTGCCCCGGCGCTTGGCGGTGATGAAGCGGCCTTCCCACATGATCTCTTCGGGGGAAGCCCCGTCCTGTTCGCTCATAATTCGATCAACCTGTCGGGCAATTCATTGGGATTGTCGCCGGTCGCCGGAAAATATTCGGCCAGTACGCTGCCGACCTGCCGCACCGCTTCCGCCATGCCTTCGGCGGCGCGGCCTGCGCGCACGCCGTCGATCAGCGCGGCCATGGCCTCGCCCCAGATTTCCGGAGCGACCTTTTCGTTGATCGCCGCATCCGCGACGAGTTCCGCCCGATGCTCATCCAGCGAGAGGTAGATGAGCACGCCGGTCCGTCCGCGCGTGCGCCCCTGGGCTACCGCGCGAAACAGGGTGATGGCACGGCGGCGCACGCGGCGGGCCTTGGTGGCCTTGGGCGTCAACGCCATGCGCAGCGGCATCCAGGCGAGCGCATAGCGGACGATCAGGAATTTGAGGATGAGCAGGCTGAGCAGGACCGTCAAAAGCTTCCAGTCCTCCACCTCATGCTCCCAGCTTTGCAGCAGCCAGGAGCATAAGCGCCGGAAATGCAGGGGAAAGGCCGCCGCCGCCGACAAGGCCAGGAACACCACGCCGATGGCCCAGTGCAGCCCTGCATCATGATAGGCGTCCGACCGGCGGGCGACGATGGTGACGATCTCGCCATCCGTCGCCTTCTCCGCTTCGGCCACCGCAGCGGTCACGCGGTCGTGATCGGCTTCGTTCATGATCAGGCGCATCACCAGTCCCCCGACGCGCCGCCGCCGCCGAAGCTGCCGCCGCCGCCCGAAAAGCCGCCGCCGCCGCTGCCCCAGCCGCCACCGCCCCAGCCTGATCCACCGCCGCCGCCCCATCCGGAATCGCCCGGCCCCCACAGGATGATCGGTCCCGATCCGCCCCGATAGCGCCGTCCCTTGCCCCGCCCGGAAAGCATGGCGATCACGATGATCGCGACGACCACGAGCCAGAATATCGCCATGAATGCCCCGCCATCGTCCGCTGCGTCGCGCGCCCTGGCTTCGGCCTGCGCCGCCAGCGCCTTGGCTTCTTCGGGGGGCAGGGTCAGCAGCTTGCCGATGGCGTCCACGCCCGCATCGATCCCGCCGGGCATGTCCCCGGCCTTGAACCGGGGCGTGATGGCGTTGCGGATGATCTGGGACGACAGCGCATCGGTCATGATGCCTTCCAGGCCGTAGCCGACCTCGATCCGGACCTTGCGCTCATTGGGGGCGATGATCAGCAGCGCGCCGTCATTCTTGTCCTTGGACCCGATTCCCCAGGCGCGGCCCAGCCGATAGCCATAATCGGATATGTCATATCCCTGGAGGTCGGGCAGGGTCGCCACCACCAGTTGCCGCCCGCTCTGCTGCTCCAGCGCCGCCAGCTTGTCGGTCAACGCCTGCTTCTGCTGAGGGGAGAGCAGGGCGGCGTCATCCACCACCCGGCCGGTCAGCTTGGGAAAGGTCTGGGCCTGAGCGGAAGGCGCGATTCCCGTCCCTCCCGCCACGGGCATGAAAACCAGCAGCGCGAAGATCAGGAGCAGGCGGCGTAGCATCACCGGCTCAGTTGCCGAAATCGACCTTCGGCGCTTCTTCCGCACCGGGCGTGGTGGCCTGGAACGGAGTCATGGGCTTCGCGCCATGGATGATCTTGGCGCCGATCGCGTCGGGGAAGGTGCGGATGCGGGTGTTATAGGCGCGCACCGCTTCGTTATAGTCGCGAATGGCGACGGCGATGCGGTTCTCCGTACCCTCGAGCTGCGATTGCAGGTCGAGGAAATTCTGGTTGGTCTTGAGCTCCGGATAAGCCTCTACAGAGGCGAGAAGGCGGCCAAGGCCCTGGCTCAGTTGCGCCTGCGCCTGCTGGAACTGCTGCACCTTGGCGGGATCGGACAGATCCTCGGCATTGACCTGGACGGAGGTGGCCCTGGCGCGGGCCTCCGTCACCTTGACCAGCGTGTCCTGCTCCTGCTTGCCGGCGGCTTTCACCGTGGCCACGAGATTGCCGACAAGGTTCGCGCGGCGCTGATATTGCGCCTGCACATCGGCCCATTTGGCCTTTGCGACCTCCTCGGCGGCGGGGACGCTGTTGATGCCGCAGGCGCTGAGCGCAAAGGCGCCCAGCAGCGGCAGAAGGAACAGGCGGAACTGGCGCAGGATCGTCATGGAACATCCTCAGGCTTGTTTCGTGTGAGGAAATAGGCGGTTGTCGAAGCCTTCGCAACGGCTCATGCTGTCAATATCGCAATCGGGACAAGGGGTTCGCCATGGGGCTGATTTCCGAATTCAAGACGTTCATCAATCGCGGCAATGTCATGGACCTGGCCGTCGGCGTGATCATCGGCGGGGCTTTCGCCACCATCACCAAGTCGTTGACGGACGACCTGATCATGCCGGTCGTCGGCTATATCTTCGGCGGGGCCGACTTTTCGGGCTATTTCATCCGGCTGGGCGAGATTCCCGCCGGGTTCAAGGGGAACCCGGACAGCTATGCCGACCTGAAGGCGGCCAATGTCGCCATGTTCGGCTGGGGCGAATTCCTGACCGTGTTCGTCAATTTCCTGATCCTGGCCTTCATCATCTTCCTGCTGGTGAAGGCGGTGAACAAGCTGATGCCCAAGCCCGAGGACGCGCCGGCCGCGACG
Source organism: Sphingobium sp. 22B (assembly GCF_001580035.1). Classification (NCBI taxonomy): domain Bacteria; kingdom Pseudomonadati; phylum Pseudomonadota; class Alphaproteobacteria; order Sphingomonadales; family Sphingobiaceae; genus Sphingobium; species Sphingobium sp. 22B. The sequence goes on from NZ_LTAB01000003.1 coordinate 21,530, forward strand.
CCGGAGGACGTGCTGCTGCTGCGCGAAATTCGCGATTCCCTGAAAAAATAAGTCGTTTCCGCGACGAAAGGAGCGTGCGGCGGGAACCATCCTTCGCGCGACCAGTTGATGGGCGTCAGGGTTCCGGGCATCCGGTCCCCTTGCCGAATGACGTCAGCCCATGGGGGCGCAACAGGAGAAAACGCCGTGAAAACCTTCGTATCAGTCCTTGGCCTTGCCAGCCTGATCGCGCTTGCTGCATGCGATTCCAAGCAGGAGAACAAGGTCGAGAACGCGTATGAGAATCAGGCGGACGCCATCGACAACCAGGCCGACAATATGGAAGCGATGGCCGATAATCTGAGCGGCAATGCCGAAAGCGCCGCTGAAAACGCCGCGGACGCGCTGGAGAACAAGGCGGACGCCACCCGCGAAGCCGGTGAGAAGGCGGCTGACTCGGTCGAGAAGACCGAGGCGCATTAAGTTCAAGGCTGTTACCGAGCCGAAAGGGGCGCCGCGACTGCCGGTCGCGGCGCCCTTTTCCTTTCATGGTTACCGCGCCACCCCTCTTTAACGGGGATTTAACCACAGCCGCGCCATGGTCCGCCGCCTATCCCATGAGGCGGTGGAATGGACGAGCTACTCCAGGAATTCATATCGGAAACGCAGGAAACGCTGGAGGCGCTGGCGGGGGAGGTCGTCGCCTGGGAAGCCGACCCCACGGACCGCGACCGGCTGGACGCCATTTTCCGCTTTTTCCATACGGTGAAGGGGAGCTGCGGCTTCCTCAACCTGCCGCGTTTCGAACGGCTGAGCCATGCGGCTGAGGATGTGTTGTCGGAAATCCGGGCGGACAAGCGCCTTGCCGATCCTGCCACCGTCAGCGCCGTTCTGGGCATCATGGACCGGATCGCGGAACTGGCCGAGGCGGTCGCCATCGGCGCTGCGCTGCCGCAGGAGAATGACGATTATCTGATCGCCGCCCTGACGGAGAAGGAAGCGTCCGCGCCGGATGAGGGCGAGGCGCCGGCGGCGTCCGTCGCCGTCGCGCGCGCTTCCGGCGGGCAATCGGCGCCGCGCACGATCCGCCTGCCCCTGTCGCTGATCGACCAGTTGATGAACGGCGTGTCCGACATGGTGCTGGCCCGCAACGAGCTGTCGCGCAAGCTGCGCGAGCGGTCGGGCGATCCGGAACTGGAAAGCGCCTTCGAAAGACTGTCGACCTGCGTCGCGGACATGCGCGACGCCATTTCCAAGACCAGGATGCAGCGCGTCGACCGCCTGTTCACGGCCATCCCGCGCATGGTGCGCGATCTCGGCCGGGACCTGGGCAAGCGCATCGACCTCAGCCTTGAGGGGGGCGATGTCGAAATGGACCGCGAAATGGTGGAGATGGTGGTCGACCCGCTCACCCATATCGTCCGCAACAGCATCGACCATGGCATAGAAACGCCGGAAAGGCGCCGGGCGCTGGGCAAGCCCGAAGCGGGGCGGCTGAAGCTGGAGGCGCGCCAGTCGGGCAACCAGATCGTCATCGAGATTTCCGATGACGGGCAGGGCATCGATACCGGCCGGCTGGTCGACAAGGCGATGGCGGCGGGCCGCCTGACGCCGGAAGCAGCCGCGCGGATGAGCGAGGCGGAGAAGCTCGACCTGATCTTCCATCCTGGCCTTTCGACCGCCAGTCAGGTCACGGCCATTTCCGGGCGCGGCGTCGGCATGGATGTGGTCCGCGCCAATGTGGAGCGGATCGGCGGCGTCATCGCGCTCGACAACCGGCCCGGCTGCGGATTGACCATCACCTTGCGGGTGCCGCTGACGCTGACCATCATTCCGGGATTGATCGTGCGGGCCGGCGACCTGCATTTCGCGATTCCCCGCGCTGCCGTCGTGGAAATCCTGCATGACAACAATGAGACGCTGAACATCGCGCAGGTCGGCGGGGCCAAGATCGCGACGATCCGCTCCATCCGCCATTCGATGATCGATCTGGAAGACGTGCTGGGCATGGAGCGGGTCGCGCAGTCCGGGCCGCGTGCCGTGATGGTCGTGCGTTCCGCGACCGGCGTGCCCTTCGCCATGGGCGTGTCGGCGGTGGAGAATCATGAGGAACTGGTGATCCGTCCCGCATCGCCGCTGGTGATGGCGTCGGGCGTCTATGCCGGCATGACCCTGCCCGACAATGGCAAGCCGATGCTGCTGCTGGACGCGGCGGGCCTCGCCAATGCGGCGCGCCTGCCCAACATCATCGACGATCATGCGGCCCGCCGGGCCGGGGAGGATGAGGAGGCGCAGGGCGGTGTCGAGATGGTGCCCGCCTTGCGGTTCGAGGAATATTCGGGCGAGCGGCGCTTGCTGAAGCTGTCGCTGATCGAGCGGGTCGAGGACATAGACGCCCGGCTGTTCGGTCGGTCGGGCGGACGCGGCTTCGTGCGTCTGGACGGGCGGCTGGTGCCGGTCGCCAACGGCCATCATGCCTTTTCCGAGGAGAAGGTCGCCGCGCTCCGCCTGCGCGACGGCGCGAGGGAGGCCTGCTATCCGGTTGCCGCGGTGCTCGACATCGTGGAAATGCCCGCCGTGCCGGACATGGTCGCGATGCATGGGCTGTTGAGCGGGGTTGCCGTGATCGATGGCGAGCATCTGGAGGTGATCAATCCCTTCGCCCTGTTCGCCGCCCTGCCGGAGGAGCCGGTCGCGGAACGGAGCGGCGGCCGCTGCCTGCTGGCCGACAGCGAAGATGGCTGGACGCGCGAGATATTGGCGCCGCTGCTCCGCCAGGCCGGGCATGATGTGGTGATGGGCCTGCCCGCCGACGAAGCGGTCGATCCGCAGGATGTGGTGCTGTTCACCGGATCGGACGCCTCCCAGGCGAGCGAATTGCTGGGCTGCCGCATCGTCCATCTGCGCGCCACGCCGCGACCCGCCGGACCCCAGGACAGCAGCATCTATCGCTACGATCAGGACGCGCTGATGGCCGCGCTTGCCGGATCGCGGCGATAGGAACGGAGAAATAGCCGCATGAACCAGCTTTACCTCTTCGCCACGCTGGCGGGCACGAGGATCGCCGTCGAAACCCGGGAGGTGGAGGCGGTGGTCAAGCTGACCGACATCTCGCCGGTGCCGGGCATGGGCGCGCATGTCGCCGGGCTGTCCGCGCTGCGCAGCCGGGTGCTGACCGTCATCGACGTCGCCGCGCTGGTCCGGGGGCGGCCGACGCCCATGGAGCGGCGGGTCTTCGCGATCATCGCGGACATCAGCGGCCACAGCTATGGGCTGATGGTCGATGCCGTGCACGACATCTGCCAGGTGCCGGAGGGCGAACTGCCGCTGCGGGGCCAGCTCGATGCCGCCTGGGCGCCCTATGCCCGCGGCCTGGTGGAGCATGAGGGCCAGCCCTATCTGCTGGTGTCGTTGAGCGGCTTCATCGAGGCCGGCACCGTCGCCCAGGCGGCATGACGCCAGATCGCACGATCTCGTACCGGCGTTTACCAAATCCTCGCCTTTGCCGGTTAAGGCTTGTGACGATGGGACGCAAAACAAGGGACGCTCTATGAAAAACTGCCTGGTCGTGGATGATTCGAAGGTCATCCGCAAAGTTGCCCGCCATATATTGGAATCGCTCGATCTTTCGGTGAGCGAGGCGGTCGACGGGCGTGACGCCCTTACGCAATGCGAAACGTCCGTGCCGGACGTGGTCCTGCTGGACTGGAACATGCCGGTGATGAGCGGCATGGAATTCCTCCAGGCGTTGCCGGACGCCAATCTGTCCGCGCGGCCCAAGATCATCTTCTGCACCACGGAAAACGGCATCAGCCATATCAAGGCCGCCGTCGAAGCCGGCGCGGACGAATATGTGATGAAGCCGTTCGACCGCGAAACGCTGGAAAGCAAGCTGACGATCGTCGGCGTCATCTAGGCGTAGCGCTTCGGATCGAGCGATCTTCGATCGACCTCCCCGATTTTGTTCAGAAAGATTTCCCTCGATGACCGTTCACGTGCCGATCATGGCCAGCAGCCGCGACGAGGACAGGGCGCTGCGTACCCTGATCGTCGACGATTCGGTCGTGGTCAGGACGGTCATCGAACGGATATTGAACGCCGACCGGCGGTTTTCCGTCACGCACAAGACCAACAGCGCCGAACATGCGCTGGGCTATTTGCGGGACCATGAGGTCGACCTGATCCTGCTCGACATAGAATTGCCGGGACAGAGCGGCCTTACGGCGCTGCCGGCGATCCTGCGGACCAATCCGCGCGCCAAGGTCGTGATCCTGTCGGGCAATTGCGAGGAGGGGAGCGCCGCGGCGGTCGAAGCGCTGGCGCTGGGCGCGAGCGACATATTGGCGAAGCCGGGAAGCGGCAGCTTCGGTGAGCACTTCCCCCAGGCCCTGATCGACCGCCTGTCGCGCCTGTTCAGCGGCGAAGCCATGCCTGTGGCGGTCCGGCCGCCGCTGCGGGCCGATCCGGAGCAGGCGGCCCAGCCGCTCGCCTGCCTGGGCATCGGCGCATCGACCGGCGGCATCCATGCCCTAGGACAGCTTTTCGCGGGACTGGCCGCGCCGCTGGGCGTGCCGATCCTGCTGACCCAGCATCTGCCCGCCAGCTTCACCCATTATTTCGTCCAGCAACTGGGGCGGATGACGTCCCTGCGCGTCAAGGTGGCGGAGCAGGGCGAGTTGCTGGCCCCGGACATCGTCTATGTCGCGCCGGGGGACGCCAATCTCCAGCTTCGGCGGGGGCTCTATGCTCGGGTGTCCGTCGTGCTCAATCCGCAGCGCACGCCGACCGGCAATCTGCCCGGCGTCGACCCGATGTTCGCCAGCATGGCCCAGGCCTATGGCGCTGGCGCGGCCGGCGTGGTGCTGACGGGCATGGGGCGGGACGGCACCGCGGGTGCGCGGGACATAGTGGCGGCCGGCGGATGGATCGTGGCGCAGGACGAAGCGAGCAGCGTGGTCTGGGGCATGCCCGGATCGGTCGCCGGAGAAGGATTGAACTGCGCCCTGCTGGAACCCCATGCGATCATGGATTTCGTGGCGCGAAGAGGAAAGAACAGAAACTGATGGCATTGCCTCCTTCGGCCGACCCCCTCCTGTCCGGCTCCGTTTCCTCCGCCGATCCCATGCGCGGGGCGGCGCGCATCTTTTCCGGCCTGCTGGAAGCGCGCACCGGTCAGATCCTGTCCGAAAGCCGGGCCTGGCGGATGGAGACGGCGCTGAAACCTGTGCTGCGGGCCCATGGGCTGAGCGACATGGATGCACTTGCGTCCCGGCTGATGGGGCACAAGGATGCGATGCTGGAAAATGACGTGGTCAACGCGCTGCTCAACAATGAGAGCAGCTTTTTCCGCGATCTCCAGATATTCGACATGATCCACCGCCATATCCTGCCGCGCATCCATGCGCAGCGATCGGACCGGACGCTGCGTATCTGGAGCGCGGGCTGTTCGACCGGGCAGGAGGTCTATTCGCTGGCGATCCAGCTTTGCAACGACATGGCGCGCTGGCGCGGCTGGCGGATCGAGATATTGGCGACCGATATTTCCACCGCCGCCATAGCGCAGGCGAAGACGGGCATCTTCACGCAGATGGATGTGCAGCGGGGCCTGCCGGTGGGGGACCTGCTCAAATGGTTCGACCCTTCGGGCGACGATTGGCGCGCCAATTCGGCCCTGCGCCAGATAATCGATTTCCGCACGGACAATCTGTTCGACGCGCATGCGCCCCAGGGCGAATATGACCTTTTGCTCTGCCGCAACGTGCTTCTCTACTTCACGCCCGAACGCCGCCAGAGCGTGCTGCGTCTTCTCGCCCGGCACAGCCATGCGGGCTCTGTCCTGCTGCTGGGCGCGGGCGAGACGGTGATCGGCCATAGCGAGGATTTCGTCCCCCATGCCGAATTCCGCGGCGGCTATGGACGCCGCGCCGACGCCGCGGCGCAATCGGGCGGAGCGATGCGCCGGGCGGTCTGATCGTCCCGGCGGGAAAATACCGCGCCCTGCTTGATTGGTCTGCCGCTGTCGGCCATGGTCTGTCCGCGCGCCCGAAGGCGCTGACGGACGAATGCGAGTGACTGGCCCTTGGCGATGAACGACTTCCCGATGATCGACACGCCGTCGCCCAATTTTGACGAGCGCAGCCTGCCGATTTCCATGCTGGTGCTGCACTATACCGGGATGGCCGATGCCGCGACCGCGATCAACTGGCTCGCCAGCCCGGAATCCAAGGTATCCGCTCATTATGTCGTGACGGAGGATGGGCAGGTCATCCGCATGGTGGATGAGGAAAAGCGCGCCTGGCATGCCGGCCGCGCCCATTGGCGCGGCATCGACGACATCAATTCGGCCAGCATCGGTATCGAGATCGTCAATCCGGGGCATGAATGGGGCTATCGGCCCTTTCCGGACGCGCAGATGGGATCGCTGATCCCGCTGATCCACCAGATCGTGCAGCGGCACAGGATCACCCGCGGCAACATCGTCGGGCATAGCGACGTCGCCCCGGCCCGCAAGCAGGACCCCGGCGAGCTGTTCCCCTGGGGCCAGTTGGCGCGTCTGCGGCTGGCCCTGCCGCGCCCGACCAAGAATCTGATGGACCCGCATTGGAGCGACGGCGGCTTCATGTTGGCGCTGGAGCGCTTCGGATACGACATTGCGGAGCCGCAGGCGGCGGTGGTCGCGTTCCAGCGTCGCTTCCGGCCCGAACTGATCGATGGAATCATCGATGGCGAGTGCCGGGCGATCCTGCTGGCGTTGCTGCTGCCCAAGCCGATGGGCGACGACTGAACGGGGACGACGCCCAAACGGGGATGACGGGGGCGCCGGACTTGTGTATAGGCCCCTCTGCCAGAGGGCCGGGCGGCCGCGGCGTGGCGGGTAACTTCCACGGCGAGGAAAGTCCGGGCTCCACGAAATGACGGTGCCGGCTAACGGCCGGCTGGAGTGATCCAAGGGACAGTGCAACAGAAAGCAGGTCGCTACAGCTTCGGCTCAGCGAAATTGAAAGGGTGCGGTAAGAGCGCACCGCGCCTGCGGCAACGCAAGGCGGCACGGTAAACCCCACCGGGAGCAAGACCGAATAGGGGCGGCGCGCAGTTTCGGCTGCTAGGCCAGTTTCGGCTGAGACCGCCCGGGTTGGTTGCTTGAGGGACGGAGCGATCCGTCCCCTAGAGGAATGGTCGCCACCCTTCGCAAGAGGGGGACAGAACCCGGCTTACAGGCTCTCTGGCATTTAAATCCTTCCCATCTGCCGATGGGGAGGATTTAAAATAACGGCAATTTCATCGGCTGCCGGGGGTGGCGTTCCGCCTGCGGCCTGCCTAATTTGGAACCATGGCAAGAAGCAGCCGATCCAATGACTGGGGCTTTCCCCGCTGGCGCAGCTACGGCGCATCGCGTGAGGCGCAGCAGGTGCGCCTGTGCGACCGGCATGGCTGCGACCGGCCGGGCGACTGCCCCGCGCCCAAATCGCCCAACAGCCGCGAACGCTGGTATTTCTGCACCGACCATGCAGCGGAATATAACCGCAACTGGGACTATTTTCAGGGCCTGGACCAGGAAGAGCGGGAGCAGCGCGAACGTGCCGAGCGGCGTGACGCGGGCGGTTATCAGAACAGCGCCTATCATGGTTGGGGCGGGCCGGGTGACGGCAGCCGCTCGCGCGACGAGTTGCATGCGCTGCAGGCGCTGGAGCTGGAGGATGACGCCGATTTCGAGGCCGTGAAGAAGAGCTGGCGCCGCCTTGCCAAGGAATATCATCCCGATGTGAAGCCCGGCGACGCGCAGGCGGCCGTGCGTTTCCAGACGATCCAGGCTGCCTATGAAGTGCTGCGGGCGGCGGAGGAGCGGCGGACGTGGAAACCGCGGGAGCGGGCGGATTGAAGGATCGCGTCCGGTCGAACTGGGATCATGCGGTGCTGGTCTGCCGCAAATGTTCGAAGAAGCTGGACGGCGGTTTCGGCCGGGACGGGGACGAGCGGCTGGCCCGGGCGCTGCGCCGGCATCTTTCTCTGAAAAAGGGGCGCAAGGCGGCGGCTGGGATCGTCGAGGTCAATTGCCTCGGCATCTGTCCCAAGGGTGCGGTGACAGTCGTCGACGGCGCAAAATCGCGCGACTGGTTGCTGGTGCGGCCGGGCGCCGATCTGGATGAACTGGCCCAGGCGTTGGGCCTCGTTCCGGCAAAGGAAGGCTGAATTCAGCCTGCGCGCCTGATCCGGGCCGAATCGATCAGCCCCGCGTCGGACAGCAAGGGCATCAGCAGCCCTTCTTCCTTGTGCAGCCGGTTCAGGATGCTGGCCAGGATGGCACGGGTTTCACGGCAGAAATCCGCCCATTCGCGTTCGATCCGATCATCGCTCCAACGCGTCATATAGGCGGCGAAGTCGCTGGCGATGGGCGCCATTTCACTTTCGAGTCGCGCCGCGGTGCCGCGCAGCTTTTCGTGCGGCTGCCGTTGCATATTGGGATAGAAAATCCGGTCTTCCAGCGCCAGATGCGCCATCAGCAGGCGGGCGAACTGCCACCGCAGCGGGCCCAGCCTTTGCGGAACGCTTTCGTCCGCTATCGCCTGATGAAAGCGGGCGGCCATCGCCTCTATCTCATCATGCTGCTTCTGCAATTTGTCGAGGTCCATGCACCGCTTTCCTCGTCCCCGCCCGGCATATTCCGCTCGCGGGGTTAAGAAACGGTTGTGCGGACTTCACAAAGGCTTGAGCGGTCCGCCCGCCGCGCAGTCCACGCGGCGGGCGCCCTCCATTCAGGCCGGCTGGTCGGCGCGGCTGACGCCCTGGCCGTCCAGATTCTGCGCGGCGAAGTCCCAGTTGATCGCTTCCTTGAGGACGCGGTCGGCATAGTTGGGGCGCGCGTTGCGATAGTCGATATAATAGGCATGTTCCCACACATCGAGGATCAGCAGCGGCTGATGGCCCTCATGCGCAACGGGCGTGTCCGCGTCATGGTAGCTGGTGACTTCCAGCTTCCCTTCCTTCAGGATCAGCGCGGCCCAGCCGCTGGCGAAATGGCCGACGGCTTCGGCCTTCAGCTTTTCGATCAGCGCGTCGACCGAGCCGAAACCCTCGTTGATGAGGTCGAGCAACTGGCCGGACGGCGCGGTCTTGGTCGGCGACAGCGACTGCCAGTAAAAAGTGTGATTCCAGATCTGGCCGACCTGGTTGAACAGGCCGCCCTTGGACGACTTGATCAGCTCGACCAGCGACTTGCCCTGGAGCGAGGCGTCGGCGGCGACCAGTTCATTGGCCTTCACGACATAGGCATTGTGGTGCTTGCCATGGTGGAAGTCGAAGGTTTCGGCGGTCAGAATGTCGCCAAAGGCATCCTTGGCATAGGGCAGGGGGGGAAGAACAAAGGCCATGGCGGAACTCCTCGGGTTCGTTATGGGTCGGCCGCAGAACGGATGGTGCGGTCGATTGGTTCAATGGTCCTGTCGGGGCGTGGACGCCTCCGCGCCCCTCCCATATGCGCCCCCGGCGGCCATGAAAACAGATATATGCCTATTGCGAAACGATCTTAATTAGGCGGCCGATTCAACCCTGGGGCGGGGTGGTTTCACCGATCTCGTCACTGTCCAGCTTTTCGCCCAGGTCCAGGCCGTGGCGCATCAGCATGGGGATGTTGGCGGCAGCGAAGACGACCGACACGATGGTCACGCCCCACACCTTGACGGCCAGCCAGCTATCGAAGCTCATGGTCCGTCGCATGACTTCGTTGGCGAGCGCCATGGCGACGAAGAAAAGGGCCCAGTTGCGCGACAGCTTGCGCCAGCCTGTCTCGGTCAGGCCGTCATAGGCCGCCTGGAGGAGATATTTGAGCAACGCCTTGCCCCGCATCAGCCCGGCGAACAGCATCAGCGCGAAGAAGGCGTAGATGATGGTCGGCTTGATCTGGATGAAGCTCTGGTCGCGGAAATAGATGGTGAGGCCGCCGAAGAAGAGGATCAGCAGCGCCGATAGCCAGAGCATGGGCGACACGCGGCCGAGCTTCACCTTCGAGACGATCACGGCGACGACGATGGCGGCCATGAAGGCGGCGGTGCCGAACATCATCGCGGTGATGGGGTTGCCCGGCCCCCAGAGCCAGCCCGCGCCCTTGTAGGTCAGGAAGAAGACGAGGAGAGGGCCGAAGTCCAGCGCGAGGCTGAGATTGCCGCCATGGGTCGGTTTTTTCGGGTCAGCCATATATGTTCACTCCGTCATCCCGGCGGGAGCCGGGATCTCGTGCGGCCGGGTCGAGCCGCGGAGGCCAGAGATGCCGGCCTGCGCCGGCATGACGAAGGGGAAGCGATCACCGCGCATAGGCGGTTCCCGCGATCGCCCGCGCCATGTCGCCCGGGTCGAACGGCCGCAAATCCTCGATCTTCTCGCCCACGCCGATGGCATGGATCGGCAGGCGATATTTCTCCGCCGCGGCGACCAGCACGCCGCCGCGCGCCGTGCCGTCCAGCTTGGTCATGACGAGGCCCGTCACCTGCGCGAATTCCTTGAAGACCTCGATCTGGCTCAACGCATTCTGTCCCGTGGTGGCATCCAGCACCAGCACAACGTCATGCGGCGCCGCCGGGTTCAACCGGCCGAGCACGCGGCGGATCTTGGCCAGCTCGTCCATCAGTTCGGTCTTGTTCTGCAGGCGCCCGGCCGTGTCCACGATCAGCACGTCGATGCCGGTGGCGGTCGCCTGCTTCACCGCGTCGAAGACGATGCCCGCCGCGTCGCCGCCTTCCTTGCCCGCGACGATGGGGATGCCGAGCCGTTCCGCCCAGACCTTGAGCTGGCCGATGGCGGCAGCGCGGAAGGTGTCGCCCGCCGCCAGCATCACTCCATAATCCTGTTCGAGGAAGAGGTTGGCGAGCTTGGCGATGGTGGTGGTCTTGCCGGAACCGTTGACGCCGATGACCAGGATCACCTGAGGGCGCGGAAAAGCCTCGATCTCCAGCGGGCGCGCGACCGGGGCGAGAACCTTCTCGATCTCCTCCGCGATGATCTCCCGCAGATAATCCTCGGTCAGTTCGCGGTTGTAGCGGCCTTCGGACAGGCGGTCGCGCACGCGGGCGGCCATGGCCGGACCCAGGTCGCTGACGATCAGCGCTTCCTCGATCTCGTCCAGTGTCTGCTCGTCGAGCGCGGCCTTGGAGAAGAGGCCGGTGAGATTCTCGCCCAGCTTGTCGGAAGTGCGCTTGAGGCCGCCGAAGAGGCGATCGCGCCAGGATGTTTCAGCCATGTCTATCCACCAGCATCATCCCCGCGCGGGCGGGGATCCATCTCCCATGGGGTGCACCAGGCGGAACGGCCCGGAGCCCGGAGATGGATTCCCGCCTGCGCGGGAATGACGGAAAAATGATTGTCTCTCACGCTGCCTCTTGCGCGATCAGCGCGCCATTCTCAAGGGCCGTGATGGTCGCATGGACGATGGAGGAGGGCGATTGCGGGGTCGCGAAACGCACCGGGGCGAAATTTTCGGCATGTCCGGAAAGCCCGTTGCGTTCGACCAGCACGGATTGGGTGGAACCGATGAGGCTCTGGAGCCAGCGTTCCCGTTGCGCCCCGCAGGCGGCGCGCAGCCGGGCGGCGCGGGCCTTGATGGTGGCCCGCTCCACCTGCGGCATGCGGGCGGCCGGGGTATTTGCGCGCGGTGAATAGGGGAAGACATGGCCATGGACGATGGCGCATTGCTCGACCAGCCTGAGGCTGTTTTCGAACATGGCGTCGTCCTCGGTCGGAAAGCCGGCGATGATGTCGGCGCCGATGCTGATCTCCGGACGGGCGGCCCTGAGGCGTTCCACGATGCGCACGGCGTCGGCGCGGCTGTGACGGCGCTTCATGCGCTTCAGGATCATGTCGTCGCCCGCCTGGAGCGACAGGTGCAGATGCGGCATCATGCGCGGCTCATGGGCGAGGATGTCGAACAGCCGCTCGTCGATCTCCACGCTGTCGAGCGAGGAAAGGCGCAGGCGGGGGAGGTCGGGCACCCCCTTCAGCATGCGTTCGATCAGCAGGCCGAGCGACGGCGCGCCCGGCAGGTCCGGGCCGTAGCTGGTGACGTCCACGCCGGTGAGGACGATTTCCCTGTAACCCACATCGACCAGTTCCCTGGCCTTGTCGATGACGGCGCCGGCCGGGACGGAGCGGCTGTTGCCCCGGCCATAGGGGATGATGCAGAAGGTGCAGCGATGGTCGCAGCCATTCTGCACCTCCAGGAAGGCGCGGGCATGTTCTGCAAAGGCGCTGGCCATATGGGGAGCGGTGTCGCGGACCGACATGATGTCGGACACCCTGACCGGGTCACTTCCTCCGTTCGGGAGATAGGATGTCCGGTGCATCTTTTCCCGATTGCCGATCACCGCGTCGACTTCGGCCATGGCGGCGAAGGTTTCCGGCTCCGTCTGCGCGGCGCAGCCCGTCACCATGATCCGCGCACCGGGGCGGTCGCGGCGGGCGCGGCGGATGGCCTGCCGGCTCTGGCGCACGGCCTCTGCGGTCACGGCGCAGCTGTTGACGACGACCAGATCATCCTGCGCGTTCGGCATCTCGCGGCCGATAATCTCTCGAATCGCCTCGCTCTCCGCGATGTTGAGGCGGCAGCCAAGCGTGATGATCTGCGGCCCGCCCATGTCAGAATCGCGCCCAGTCAGCCTCGCCGTCGAAGACATGGGTGGCAGGGCCGGTCATCAATATGTGCCCGCCCGGCGCCCAGTCGATCACAAGGTCGCCCCCCGGCAGGCTCACGGTGGTCGGCCCGCTCGCCAGCTTGCGCCGCACCGCCGCCACCGCCGTCGCGCAGGCGCCGGTTCCGCAGGCGCGGGTCAGGCCGGCGCCGCGTTCCCAGACGACCAGGCGGATATGATTGTCGCCCACCATCTGCGCGAAATTCACATTCACGCGGGCGGGGAAGAGCGGATCATGCTCGATCAGCGGCCCAAGACGGTCGAAGTTCACACCGTCCAGACGATCCATGAAGAAGATCACATGCGGATTGCCGACATTGACCGCGACCGGGGCAGGCAGATCCTCCCAGCTTACCGGCATGGCCAGCGTGTCCATGGCGTAGGCGAGGGGGATCGCGTCCCATTCGAGGCGCGGTTCGCCCATGTCGACGCTCGCGCCGCCATCGACGGCCCTTGCGTCCAGCAGGCCGGCCTTCGTCTCGATCAGCACGTCCCGGCCGACGAACAGGGGGACGCAGCGGGTGGCGTTGCCGCAGGCCTCCACCTCGCTGCCGTCGCTGTTGAAGATGCGCATCGACACGTCGGCGCGGTCGCTATTGCCGATCAGGATCAACTGGTCGCAGCCGATGCCGGCGTGACGGTCGGCAATGGCCTGCGCGCGCGCCTCCGTCATGTCGAGCGCGGTTTCCCGCGCGTCGATCACGACAAAGTCGTTGCCCAGTCCATGCATCTTCGAAAAACGGCCCATGATGGGCGCGCATGTAAGGCCTGTGCCGGCAAAAGACCAGCCTATCCCGCGTTCAGTGCGGCGCGCCTGCGGCCATAGAGGAAATAGACGGCCAGACCGATGGCGTTCCAGAGGAGGCAGGCGAGGATGGTCTTCGCCGGCAGGCTGATGAACAGATAGGCGCAGCCGCCGATGGCGCCGAGCCCGACCAGCCATCCGGCCGGCGTGCGGAAGGGGCGCCGCATGTCGGGCATGCGCCGGCGCAGGATCAGCAGGCATGCGCCCACGGCGGTGAAGGCGATCAGCGTTCCCGCATTGGCCAGCGCCGCGATCTCGTCAATGGGCAGCAGGCCGGCGATGATCGCGACCAGCAGGGCGGTGACGGCGGTGATCCGGGCGGGCGTCCCGCGCCGGGAGATCAGCGCCAGCCTTTGCGGCAGGAAGCCGTCGCGGGCCATGACGAGGAAGATGCGGCTCTGGCCGTAGAGGAAGCCCAGCAGCACCGTGGGAAGGGCGATGACCGCCGCGATGGCGACGATTCGCGCCACCTGTCCCTGGCCCATTTCGCGCAGGATCAGCGCCAGCGGTTCGGGACTGCCGGCAAAGCGGGTGAAGGGCATCGCCCCGACCGCCGCCGCCGCCACGAGCACATAGATCAGCGTGCAGGCGACCAGCGATCCGACGATGCCGATGGCAAGGTCGCGATCCGGGTTCTTCGCCTCCTCCGCCGCGGTGGAGATGGCGTCGAAGCCGTAGAAGGCGAAGAAGATGATCGCCGCCGCGGCCATGACGCCGCGCTCGACGCCGTCCGGCGCCATCGACTTGGCAAAGCCGAAGGGCATGAAAGGCTGAAGGTTCTGGGCGTCGAAGGCGGGCAGGGCGATGGCGACGAACAGGCTGAGCGTCGCGATCTTGATCACCACCAGCAACGAGTTCAGCCGCGCGCTTTCATGCGTGCCGAGCATCAACAGGCCGGCGACCACGGCGATGATGAAGATGGCGGGCGCATTGACCAGGCCGCCCAGTTCCGGCCCCCTGGTCAACAGGTCCGGGAAGCCCGCCGATGTCAGCAGGGGTGCGGCATAGCCGGACCAGCCCACCGCCACGGTCGACACGACCAGCGAATATTCGAGGATCAGGCTCCATCCGACGATCCACGCAATGCCTTCGCCCAGCACGACATAGCTGTAGCTGTACGCGCTGCCGGCGGCCGGCATCATGGTGGAGAGTTCGGCATAGGCCAGCGCCGCGCAGGCGCAGATCGCGCCGGCAATGGCGAAGGACAGCAGCACAGCTGGACCCGCCCGGTCCGCGCCGACGCCGATCAGCGTCAATATGCCCGTGCCGACGATGGCCCCCACGCCCAGCGCCAGCAGATGCGGCCAGGACAAGGTGCGCGCCAGCCTTTGCCCCTCATGCGAGGGCATCATCGCCTCCATCGGCTTGCGGCGCGTCCAACCCATGTCCTGATTCCCCTCTCTGCACGGCGCACCTTGCCGCTGCCGAAGCTGCTGGCAAGGGGTTTTACAAATGTAAGGCAGCGCCGGGCCGCCTCTCGCGACTCCCCTGATATTCTGTTACAGGGACGCAAACAAAGGTCGCGACGGCTTAAATCTTCTTGAAAAGGGGGAAGGCGTCCCATGGATGCTGCTGCGTCGACCGTTCCCGCGTCCGTGCGGGAAAATGGCTTTTACCTCGTAATGTCGGTCGCCATCGCGGCGACGGTGATCGGGGGCTTCGGCTCCTACGCGCTGCGCGGAATGGTGGATGTGGCGCGCGTGCCCTATTGGGTGCATGTCCACGGCGCGGTGTTCGTCGGCTGGACATTGCTGTTCGTCATGCAGAACGCCTTTGCCCATCGCGGGTCGATGGCGCTGCATCGGCGCATGGGATGGGTGGCCGTAGGCCTGGCCACGGCGATGGTGCCGCTGGGCATCCTGACCATGAGCATGGCGGTCGTGCTGGACCGGGTGCCGCCCTTCTTCACGCCGCCGATCTTCCTGGCGCTGAGCGTGCTGGAACTGCTGGCCTTCGCCGCCCTGCTGACGGGCGCCATCCGGATGCGCCGACGGACCGAATGGCATCGGCGGCTGATGCTGTGCGCCATGGTGGCGATCATCGGGCCTGCCTTCGGACGCATCCTGCCGATGCCGCTGCTCGGCCCCTGGGGCGGGCTGGCGGTGATGAGCGGGCAGATGCTGTTCGTCGCGGCCGGCATGGTCCATGACCTCGCCACGCGGGGCCGGGTGCATCCCGCCTATGCCGTGGGCGCTGCGGCGATTCTGGTGGAGGGACTGGCCGTGCCGGTCCTGGCGGCGACGCGGCCTGTCCTCTGGCTGGCTTCCGCCCTGGCCGGCTGAGCCGCTTTCGGTTGCGTCGGGCGCGCCCTTGCGCTAAGGGCGCGCCAGCAGTCGGATGGTTTGCCGTCCGATACCCTGACAGATCCATGGCACTCAAGAGGAGTACCGGATGGACGCTGGCCGGCGAGGTTTCGCCCGCCGGCGATTTTGTCGTTTGACGGGGTAAGCAAGGTTTTCCGGGCCTTTCGGCCCAAATTGAGGTGATGATGTTCGATTCGCTAAGCGATCGTCTGGGTGGGGTATTCGACAAGCTGCGTGGGCGCGGTGCGCTGACGGAGGACGATGTCCGCGCCGCGATGCGCGAGGTGCGAATCGCGCTGCTGGAGGCCGACGTCGCGCTTCCGGTGGTGCGCCAGTTCGTCGATCAGGCGACCGAGCGGGCGGTCGGCAGCGATGTGCTGCGATCGGTCACGCCGGGGCAGATGGTCGTCAAGATCGTCTCGGACACGCTGACCGAGACGCTGGGTTCGGAATCCTCCGACCTGCTGATCGACGTGACCCCGCCCGCCGTCATCATGATGGTCGGCCTGCAGGGTTCGGGCAAGACCACCTCCACCGCGAAGATCGCCAAGCGCCTGAAGGAAAAAGAGCGCAAGAAGGTGCTGATGGCGTCGCTCGACGTCCAGCGACCCGCCGCGCAGGAGCAGTTGGCGGTGCTGGGCACGCAGACCGACGTGGCGACCCTGCCCATCGTGCCGGGGCAGCAGCCGGTCGACATCGCCAGGCGGGCGTTGCAGGCGGCGAAGCTGCAGGGTTTCGACGTGGTGATGCTCGACACCGCTGGCCGGCTGCATGTCGACCAGGCGCTGATGGACGAGATGAAGGCGGTGGCCGAAGTCTCCAGCCCGGCGGAAATCCTGCTGGTGGTCGACTCGTTGACTGGTCAGGACGCGGTGAATGTCGCGACCAGCTTCACGGCCCACGTGCCGCTGACGGGCGTGGTGCTGACCCGCATGGACGGCGATGCGCGCGGCGGCGCGGCGCTGTCGATGCGCGCCGTTACCGGCCGTCCGATCAAGTTCGCGGGTACCGGCGAAAAGCTGGACGCGATCGAGCCGTTCCATCCGGCCCGCGTGGCGCAGCGCATATTGGGCATGGGCGACGTCGTCTCGCTGGTCGAAAAGGCCGCCGAGACCATCGACGCCGAGGAAGCCGACAAGCTTGCCAAGAAGATGGCCAAGGGTCAGTTCGACATGAACGACCTGCGCGCCCAGCTCAACCAGATGCGCCGCATGGGCGGTCTTGGCGCGCTGGCGGGCATGCTGCCGGGCCTCAAGAAGGCGCAGGCGGCGATGGCTCAGAGCGGCGCCAACGACAAGACGCTGATCCATCTCGACGCGATGATCGGGTCGATGACCCCCAAGGAGCGGGAGAAGCCCGCCCTGATCAACGCCAAGCGCAAGATCCGTATCGCCAAGGGTTCCGGCACGACCGTGCAGGAAGTCAACAGGCTCCTGAAAATGCATCAGGAGATGGAAACGGCGATGAAGAAGATCCGCAAGATGGGCGGCCTGAAAGGGCTGGCCAAGATGTTCACCGGTGGTGGGCTGGATGGGATGCTGGGCGGTGGCGGCGCGCCTCCGCAGGGTTTGCCGGGACTGGGGGGCAATATGCCGAACCTGCCGCCCGGCTTTCAGAATTTCATGAAGAAGTGAAGCTGCTCGTCATTGGCGCAAGCTGGGATGACGAATTGAAAAACACGTAATTTGGTACAGAAAGGTAAGGTCAGGTTTCATGGCAACGTCCATTCGTCTTTCGCGCGGCGGTTCGAAGAAGCGTCCCTATTACCGCATCGTCGTGGCGGACAGCCGCGCCCCGCGTGACGGCAAGTTCATCGAGCGCATCGGCAGCTACAACCCCGTCCTGCCCAAGGGCGACGAGAAGCGCGTCGTTCTGAACGTCGAGCGCGCGAAGCACTGGGTTGCCGCCGGCGCGCAGCCGACCGACCGCGTGGCCCGCTTCCTGGATGCTGCCGGAGTGAAGGAACGCGCCGCCCGCAACAACCCGAAGAAGGCCGAGCCGGGTCAGAAGGCCAAGGATCGCGCCGAAGACCGCGCCGCCAAGGCTGCGGAAGCCGCTGAAGCCGCCGAAGCCGCCAAGGCGGCCGCCGCCGAGGCCGCTGCCGCTCCGGCCGCCGAAGCACCGGCGGAAGAAGCCGCTCCGGCCGAAGAATCGGCTGAAGGCTGAGCCCTTTGACCGACAAGCCCGTCACGCTTGCCGTCATCATCGGCGCGCATGGAGTGACGGGCGAGGTCCGTCTGAAGCTGTTCGGGGAGGGGGCTGAGGCCCTGAAATCCTATGACGGCTTCGATGCGGCGGGGCGCAGGCTGACGTTGAAGTCGGTGCGCCCCGGCCCGAACGGCGCGGTCGCCCGCTTTGCCGAAGTCGGTGATCGCTCCGCGGCGGAGGCGCTGCGCGGCACCGAACTGACCGTTCCCCGTTCGGCTTTGCCACCCCTGGGGGAGGGCGAATATTATCATGCCGACCTGATCGACCTGCCCTGCTTCTCCAGCGATGGCGAAGGGCTGGGCCATGTCGTGGCGGTCGAGAATTTCGGCGCCGGCGACATCATCGAGGTGGAGCGGCCCAACGGCAAGCGTTTCATGGCGCCGATGCATGCGGTGACCATTGCGGATGAGCGGGCGGTCATAGAGGCCGCGTTTGCGGCTTGAGCTTCGTTCGCCAGGGCAATTGAACCGCCGTGCTCCCGCGAAGACAGGAGCCCAGATCGGACGGTGGAACCAGGCTCCCGCCTTCGCAGGAGCAGGTTGTAGATCAATCGGAGGCATTAAGAGGGCGCGAACCATGCCGAAAATACTTGCCGCTCTCTATCTGCTCCTGATGGTCGCCGCTGGCTGGCGTCTCTTCACCATTTCCTGGTCGCGGACGCTCAAGATCGCCGCGGGCGTGGCGATGGTCGTTCCCATTCCGATGCTGTTCCTGCTGCCCGCGCTGGTGCAGCCGGACCGGCCCTTCGCGGACCTGCTGCGCGCCATCGGCATCGCGCTGATGCTCGGCGGCGGGGTGTCGCTGCTGGGCGGCGTGACGGGCGCCTGGTTCAAGGCGCGCAAGGCATGAGCTTTCAGGCGCAGATATTGACGCTCTACCCGGAGATGTTTCCTGGGCCGCTGGGCGTGTCGCTGGCCGGGCGGGCGCTGGCGGAGGGGAAATGGGGCTGCGATCCCATCCACATTCGCGACTTCGCCACCGACAGGCATCGCACCGTGGACGATACGCCCGCGGGCGGCGGGGCGGGCATGGTGTTGCGGGCCGACATCCTTGGCCTTGCCATCGATCATGCGCTGGAAAAGCGCCCGGACCTGCCGGTCATCGCCATGACGCCGCGCGGCGCGCCGATCACCCAGGGGCGCATCCGCCAGCTTGCCGCCGGTCCCGGAGCCACCATCCTCTGCGGCCGGTTCGAGGGCTTTGACGAGCGGATTTTCGACGCCCGGCCCGTCGAGCAGATCAGCATGGGCGACATCATCCTTTCCGGCGGAGAAATGGGCGCCCTGATGCTGCTGGATGCTTGCATCCGCCTGCTTCCTGGGGTAATGGGCGCCGCTTCCAGTGGGGATGAAGAGAGCTTCGAAAGCGGCCTTCTCGAATATCCGCACTATACCCGGCCCGTTATATGGGAAGGGCGTATGATCCCCGAAGTGTTGCGATCGGGGGATCATGCGAAGATCGCCGCCTGGCGGAAACAAAGGGCGGAAGAGGACACACGGCTAAGGCGGCCGGACCTTTGGGAACGCCATATCGGCGTTCGGGACCAGCCGCCCTCTGGTGCGCAACGCGAAAAGTAGGACTTGAAGTCATGAACCTGATCCAGCAGATCGAGGCCGAGAACATCGCGGCCCTCGCCAAGGATATTCCGGAATTCCGCCCCGGCGACACGCTGCGCGTCGGCGTGAAGGTCGTCGAAGGCGACCGCAGCCGCGTCCAGAATTACGAAGGCGTCTGCATCGCCCGCTCGAACAAGGGCATGGGCAGCAACTTCACCGTGCGCAAGATCAGCTTCGGTGAGGGCGTTGAGCGCGTCTTTCCGCTCTATTCGCCGAACATCGATTCGATCACTGTCGTCCGCAAGGGCGTGGTGCGTCGCGCGAAGCTCTATTATCTGCGCGGCCGCACCGGCAAGCGCGCTCGCATTGCCGAGCGCCGTGAAGTGCGCAGCGAGGATTGATCGCTTTCATACTGTCTTGACAGTTGTAAAAAAGAGACAGGCGGCATCCCATGCGGGTGCCGCCTTTTTCTTTATGCATCAATGATTTGATCCGGAATTGCGGGGATTTCCCCTTTCCCCGTCAGCCATGATTTCGCGCCGCAGCAGAAATTCGTTTTTCTTTGATGGCGGTTTTGTGTCAGCGTTCCGTTTCCAGAGATTGCTCAATATTTCGAAGATCCAAGCCTGCGGCTCTGGAGCAGGATCATCGTAGCTCAAAGGATTTGAACGAACTGTTCAGGTAAGAACAAGAAAATATCTGTCGGGAGAGGCTCTCTTCATAACGAAGCAAGGGGGCTGGTTCATGAACCAAAAGAGTTTCGTTTCTCGCGCAGCCATGATTATTGCGCTGTCTTCTTCAGCAACAGTTTACGCACAGACCGATCCGCAAGCGGCCTCCGCCACGGATGGCGCGGCGATCATCGTCACCGGCACCCGCCTGACCGGGATGAAGGTGGCCGACAGCCCGGCGCCGATCCAGCTCCTGGGCGCGGACACGTTGCAGCGCACGGGCTCCCCGGACCTGATGCAGAGCCTGGCGCAGCAGCTTCCCTCCGTCCAGGCGCAATCCTTCGGCAGCGACCTTCAGGCGCATAACCTGCAGATGAAGCTGCGCGGCCTCAGCCCCAACCACACCCTGGTCCTGGTCAACGGCAAGCGGCGTCACGGCACCGCCAACGTCTCGGTCGCCGGTGGACCCTATGGCGGCAGCGCCGCTCCGGACGTCAGCTTCATCCTGCCCGAATCGATCGAGCGCGTGGAAGTGCTGCAGGACGGCGCGGCGGCGCAATATGGCACGGACGCCATCGCGGGCGTCATCAACTTCCTCCAGAAGAAGGCCGACCATGGCGGCTCCATCAATGCGACCGGCGGCGAATATTACGACCAGGGCGGCAAGACCTATGCGATCGGCGGCAATATCGGCATGGCGCCCTTCGACGGCGCCTATCTGAACATATCGGCGCAGAAGAAGCACAAGGGCTTCAGCTTCCGGGGCGACATCAACCCGCAATCGATCAACCTGTCCAACACCTATCCCGAAATCAGGAACCTGCCCGGCTATCCCTATACCAACCGGATCATAGGCGACCCGCACATTGACCAGACGGTCGTGAACTACAATGCCGGCTATGAATTCGGCGACTATGAAATCTACAGCTTCGGCAGCTATGGCCACAAGAAGGCCGCCGCCTATGAGAATACGCGCCCGCCGACGACCGTCGTCAGCGCCGGCGGCGTGCCCTATTATGCCGGGGGCTTCCAGCCGCAGGAGCGCATCGACGAGACCGATTATTCGGTGACCGGCGGTTTCCGCGGCACATTGGGGGACACGACGTTCGACCTGGCGTCCACCTATGGCAAGGATCTGGTCAAGGTCTATGTCTATCATTCGGCCAATGCCCAGCTCTACGCCGATACCGGCTTCACGCCCGAAACCTTCCACAATGGCGACTTCTTCAACACCCAGTGGAGCAACACGCTCGACCTGACGCATGCCGTGGACATTGGGCTTTCGGAACCGGTCAACATCGCGGCGGGCCTGGAATTCCGGCATGAGACCTATGGCATCCGGGCCGGCGATCCGGCCTCCTATTATGGCGGCGGTGCGCAGTCCTTCTTCGGTTACAGCCCCAATGACGCGGGCAAGTACAAGCGGGACAATTTCTCGCAATATCTGGACATCAGCCTCAAGCCGCTGGAAAACTGGCTGGTGGACGGCGCGGTCCGCCACGAACATTATAGCGATTTCGGTGACACGACCGTCTTCAAGCTGACCAGCCGCTATGACTTCTCCGACGCCTTTGCGTTGCGCGGCACGGTCAGCACCGGCTTCCGCGCGCCGACCCTGGCCGAAGGAGGCTATTCCGGCCTGAACGTCGGACCGGGCTTCATCGGCGGCGTGCTTCCGCCCGCATCGTCCGCCGCGGCATCGCTGGGCTTTGGCGGCCTCAAGCCTGAAAAGTCGACCAACTTCAGCCTGGGTACGGTCATCAACCCGGCGCGCAACTTCACCATCACGCTGGACGCCTATCAGATCACGATCCGCAACCGCATCATGACCTCGACGGCCTTCTCCGGCTTTACCGGCAATCGCTGCCCGGCGGGTTATGCGGGCGGCAATGCGGCGGCCTGCCTGCCCTTCGATGCGGACCAATATGCCATCTACAACCAGTTGGCGGTGCTGAGCGCGGTGAACGCGGCGCTGGGCGGCAGCAGCACGGTGACGGACTGGAGGACGGCGGACGCGATCCCGGCCTATGTGCTGTTCGCGGACAATGGCGTCGACCGCAACACCGAGGGCGGAGTGTCGGTGCAGAGCTTCGTCAACGGCGTGAAGATGCGGACCCGGGGTGTCGACCTGGTGGCGAGCTATGTCACCGACCTTGGCGAAATGGGCAAGCTCGACCTGACCTTCACCGGCAATTACAACGCCAACAAGGTCCTGGGCATCAATCCGCTTCCGTCCGCGCTCTATTCCAGCACCGTCAATCCCGAGCTGACGCGCCTTATCGACGCGTCGAGCGAAGTGGAGCTGGAGCACAGCACGCCGCGCTTCCGGGGCACGTTCAACGCCTTCTGGACCTGGGGCAAATTCTCCGCCAACCTGCGCGAAAGCTATTATTCGCAGGTTTATACGCTGGAAACCGCGCGCAGCGGCCCGGATGCCGGCGACCTCATCAAGGTGCCGGTCAAGGAGGCGTTCATCACCGACCTCGAACTTGGCTACCAGATCGCCAAGCCGATCAAGCTTTCCATCGGTGCGAACAATCTGTTCAACAAATATCCGACCCAGCGGTCCAAGGAGTTCATCCGCAACGCGGAACTCGCCAATGGCGAACGCGGCTATTCGACCAGCAAATATCCGACCATCTCGCCTTTCGGCATCAATGGCGGCTATTATTATGCGCGGGTGAACGTCACCTTCTGAAAACAGGCGGACAGGCCATCCGGCCTGCCTGTCTTGGAACGGGAAGGGCGGCGAACGGCACGGGCCGTCGCCGCCCTTCTGCCTTTTATCGGTGCCAGTCCATGCCGCTTTTCCACCGTATCGCCACCCCGGCCGACGAACCGGCGCTGCTGGAACTGATGACCCTGGCCATCGACCGCCTGCAATCCGGTTTCCTGACACCCGAACAGGTGAAGGCCAGCCATGGCTTCATGGGGCTGGACAGCCGGTTGAT
Source organism: Sphingobium sp. 22B (assembly GCF_001580035.1). Taxonomy (NCBI): domain Bacteria; kingdom Pseudomonadati; phylum Pseudomonadota; class Alphaproteobacteria; order Sphingomonadales; family Sphingobiaceae; genus Sphingobium; species Sphingobium sp. 22B. The sequence goes on from NZ_LTAB01000003.1 coordinate 44,677, forward strand.
CAGCGACGGCACCTATTTCGCGATCGAGGATCGGGGGGAGATTGCCGGTTGCGGCGGCTGGAGCCGGCGCGCCACGGCCTATGGCGGCGACCATAGCGCGGGGCGGGACGACCGGCTGCTCGATCCGGCGACGGAGGCCGCCAGGGTGCGGGCCATGTACACCCATCCCGATCATGTGCGGAAGGGCGTGGGCACGCTGATCCTCTCCCTCTGCGAGGCGGCGGCGCGGGCGGAGGGCTTCGCGGCGCTGGAACTTTCCGCCACCATGGCGGGCGTGCCGCTTTACCGCAGCTTCGGTTTCGCCGACGTGCGGGCGTTCGAGGATAGCGGCGTGCCGCTGATCCTGATGCGCAAGCCTATTGGCGACTCGTGAACCAGAGGCCGATCAGGCTGAGCGCCGCCGCTGCCGACATATAGAGGCCGACCAGCTCGACGCCCTGGACCTGGATCAGCCAGGTCGCGACGATGGGCGCCAGCGCGCCGCCGATGATCCCGCCCAGGTTGAAGGCGAAGGACGCGCCGGTATAGCGAAGCTGCACCGGGAAGAGATGCGGCAGATAGGCGCCGAGCGGCCCATAGACGAAGCCCATCAGGAACAGGGCGAGGCTGAGGATCAGGAAGATCGGCAGCAATTGCCCGGTGCCCATGGCGGGACCGAAGATCACGCCCATCGCCACCGTGCCGATGCAGCCCGCGACCAGCACGCGGGTCGGGCTGCTCCTGTCCGACCACCAGCCGGCGACGATGATGCTGAACGCCATGAACAGGATCGCGCCCAATTGGATGGCGAGGAAGGTTTCGCGGTCGATCCTGAGCGTGGTGGTGCCATAGCCGAGGGCGAAGGCGGTCGCGATATAATAGACGGCGAAACAGGCGGCGCAGGCGAAGGTGCCCGCGACGGCCGCGCCCAAATGGCTCTTGAACAGGGTGGCGAGCGGCACGGCGGGCGGCGGTGCTTCGGCCCGGGCCGCCGCGAATTCGGGGGTTTCGGTGAGCTTCAGGCGTATCCAGAGGCCCAGGATCACCAGCACCGCGCTGCCCAGGAAGGGCAGGCGCCAGCCCCAGGCGAAGAAATCCTTGTCAGTGAGGAACATGCCCAGCAACAGGAACAGCCCGTTGGCGGCGAGGAAGCCCACCGGCGCGCCCAATTGCGGGAACATGCCGAAGCGCGCGCGCCATCCCGGAGGCGCATTCTCCACCGCCAGCAAGGCCGCGCCGCCCCATTCGCCGCCAAGGCCGAAACCCTGTCCGAAGCGCAGGAGGCACAGGATCAGCGGCGCCCACCAGCCGATGCTCTGATAGGTCGGCAGGAATCCGATCGCCAGCGTCGATCCGCCCATCAGCATCAGCGACGTCACCAGCGTCGCCTTCCGCCCGATGCGGTCGCCATAATGGCCGAACACCGCCGCGCCCAGGGGCCGGGCGAAGAAGGCGAGGGCCAGGCTGCCATAGGCGGCGAGCAATTGTGCCGAGGGGGAGGAGGCGGGGAAGAAGAGCGGCCCGAAGACCAGGCTGGCGGCGGTCGCGTAGATATAGAAGTCGTAGAATTCGACGGCCGTGCCGATCAGGCTGGCCGCCAGCACCCGCTTGTGGCGCAGCATCGCGCCCATGCCGCCCATTTCCCTGGCCCCTGCTTCCACCGCTTGCACGCCCCCCATCGTCGTCATTTCCCCGCCCGCTTCTGGTTCAGCAATTCATAGGCCATCACCGCGCAGGCGACCGCCGCGTTCAGGCTGTCCGCCTTGCCCAGCATCGGCATCTTCACCAGCAGGTCGCATTCGGCTTCATAGCTTTCGGGCAGGCCCTGCGCCTCATTGCCGACCAGCAGGAAACTGGGGCTCTGGTAGCGCGGTTCCTGATAGTCGTGCGTGGCCTTCAGGCTGGTGCCGATCAGCTCGCCCGGCCCCTCGCGCAGCCAGTGCATGAACTCGCCCCAGCGCGCCTGCGTGATGCTCTGGGTGAAGAGGGCGCCCATGCTGGCGCGCACGGATTCGACGGAGAAGGGGTCGACGCAATCGTCGATCAGGATCAGACCGCCCGCGCCGACCGCATCGCCGGTGCGCAGGATCGTGCCCAGATTGCCGGGATCGCGCAGCGACTGGGCGACGATCCAGATGTCGGCCCTGCTCCGGTCGAGCTTCGCCAGCGGGGTCAAGCGGTCGCGATAGACGCCGACCACCGCCTGCGGATTATCCTTGCCGCTGATCTTGGAGAGGATGTCGGGCGTCGTCTCTATCACGTCGCCGCCCGCCGCCTCCATCGCCGCGATCAGGTCGGCGGCGAGGGGGTGGGTGGAACCGGCGTGGAACAGCATTTCGGGCAGCACGCCTTCCTCGCGCGCTTCGGTCAGGATGCGCAGCCCTTCGGCCAGGAAGAGGCCCTCCGCCTTGCGGAACTTCTTCTCCCGCAGGGAACGGACGCGCTTCACCAGCGGGTTGGAAAATCCGGTGATTTCTCGCGCCACGATGCTGTCCCTTGCCCTTTTTGCAGGTCCGCCGAAACGGCCTCTCTATAGGGGGAGAGGGGAAAAGGGTAGGGGGCTTGGCAGGGTGGGGGTTTGGCTTTGCTGCCGGCGGGCTTTAAACCGGATCCCCTATCTCAGGTCGCCTGGGAGGCGCCGTGCCGGGCGACGGCGACGCGGTTGCGGCCGGAGCGCTTGGCTTCATAGAGCGCCATGTCCGCGACCGCCAGCCAGCTTTCGCCTGTCGGCCAGTCGCCGCGCAGTTCCGCCACGCCGAAGCTGACGGTGGCGCGCAGCGGCGGCGTGCCGGGCATTTCCGCAGCGGCGATCGCGTCGCAGAAGCGCTGCGCCGCCCTTGCGGCATCGTCCTCCGCCGTTTCGGGCAGCAATATGCCGAATTCCTCGCCGCCCAGCCGCCCGAGCGAATCGCTGGGGCGTTGCAGGCCGGCGCAAAGCCGGGCGATGCCGCGGATCACCTGGTCGCCAGCGGGATGGCCGTAGGTGTCGTTGATATGCTTGAAATGGTCGATGTCGAACAGCAGCAGGCTGGCGGGCCGCTCATGCCGTTCGAACAGGGCGATGGCGCGGTTCATTTCGGTGAGAAAGGCCCGGCGGCTGAGCGCGCCGGTCAGATGATCGCGCTCCGCGATGCGGCGCAGTTCGAGCTGCTCGACCACCAGCGCGGCGAGATTCTTGAGGATGGCGATCTGCGCCGGGTCGAATTCGCGCGGCACGGTGTCGATCGCGCAGAGCGAACCGATATTATAGCCGTCCGGCGTCTCCAGCGGGATGCCGGCATAGCTGCGGATGTTGGGATCGCCCGTCACCAGCGGATTGTCGCGGAAGCGGGCATCCTCCTTGGCGTCGGTGATGACCATCGGCGCCCGCTGGCGGATGGTGTGGTCGCAAAAGGCGATGTCGCGGGCAGTTTCGCTTTCGTCGAGGCCGGCCAGCGACTTGAACCACTGCCGGTCGGTATCGACCAGCGAGACGGCCGAAATCGGCACGCCCAGGATGCTGCGGACCAGATCGGTGATGCGGTCGAAGGAGGATTCCCTTGGCGTATCCAGAACTTCGTACCGGTTCAGCGCGGCGAGACGCGCCGGTTCGTCCATCAGCTTTGGATCGAGCATTGCCAACTATCCTCAACCGGCGGCGCGCCCTTCCTGCGCCCCGCGATTCCCGTTCGATATTATCCTGTGATAGTCGCTTGCCGATGTTTGACAAAGGCTTAGCAGGCTCGACCCGCCTTATTCCTCGCCAAATTTATCCTCGACCAGCGTCACCAGCTTGCCCAGCGAATCGGCTGCCTCGGGACCAGTGGCGCTGATGACGATGCTGTCCCCCATCGCCGCGCCCAGCATCATCAGGCCCATGATGGAGGTTCCGGTGACTTCGCTGCCGTCCTTGCGCACGGTGATCTGCGCGGGAAGGCCGCTGGCCAGGGTCACGAATTTCGCGCTGGCGCGGGCGTGGAGGCCCCGGCGGTTGCTGATCCTGACTTCCTGGCTGATTTCGCTCATGTGGTGCTGCCCAACAGTTCCGATGCAACGCTGATATATTTCTGACCCGCTTCCCGCGCGGCGGCGACGGCCTGGCGCACGTCCATGACCTTGCGCGCGCTTTCCAGGCGGATCAGCATGGGCAGGTTGATGCCCGCGATCACCTCTATCTCCCCCGCCTTCAGCAGGGAGATGGCGAGGTTGGAGGGGGTGCCGCCGAACAGGTCGGTCAGCAGGATCACCCCCGACCCGTCGTTGACGCGCGCCACCGCATTGGCGATGTCGGCGCGGCGCATCTCCATATCGTCCTCAGGCCCGATGCAGATGGTCTCGATCTGCTGCTGCGGACCGACCACATGCTCCATCGCGACGACGAATTCCGTCGCCAGCGCCCCATGGGTGACGAGTACCAGTCCAATCATCTTGCTTACGTGGCCCACCTGTTCTTCATGGATTACGCTTTCGGGCCTCCCGGTCTGCGCTTCTCCAGGGCGTCCTGGGGCGCTGATTCCATATTGCGGTGCGAGACCGTGGGCGAAAAGCCCGCATCTTGCAAGTATCTGGCGACGCGTTCGGCCACATGGACCGACCGATGGCGGCCGCCCGTACAGCCAAAGGCCACGGTAATGTAGCTTTTTCCGCCCTCCGCATAGCGGGGCAGCAGCAGGGCCAGCAAGTGTTCGATGCGCCCGACCGCCTCCTCATAGGCGGGATCTTCCATGATATAGGCGGCGACAGCGGGGTCGAGCCCCGTCTTCGGCCGCAGCGCCTCCTCCCAATGGGGATTGCGCAGGAAGCGCATGTCGAACACCAGATCGGCGTTGAGCGGCACGCCGCGCGAATAGCCGAAGGACATGATGGTCAGCACCGGGTCCGACAGCCCCTCGCGGGAGAAGCGGTTGCGGATTTCCTGTTGCAGGCCGTTGCTGGTGAGGCTGCTGGTGTCGATCACCTGATTGGCCCAGCGGCGCAGCGGTTCGGTCAGTTCCCGCTCGCGGGCGATGCCATGGCGGGCGGGGCGGTCGGTGGCCAGCGGATGGCGGCGGCGGGTTTCCGCGAAACGACGCTCCAGCTCCTCGCCGGAGCAGTCGAGGAACAGCGTTTCCACATCATGGCCGTGGCGAGCGCGCAGGGCCTTGATCCGCTGGACGATGGCGGCGGCGTCGAAGCCGCGGGTGCGCGCGTCGATGCCCAGCGCCAGAGGACGGTCCGTCCCTTCCTCATGCCCCTCCGGCAGGGGGGTGTCGAGCAGGCGGTCGAGCAGCACCAGCGGCAGGTTGTCGACCACTTCCCAGCCCATATCCTCCAGCGTCTTGAGCGCGGTCGTCTTGCCCGCGCCTGACAGGCCGGACACGAGCAGGATGGTCTTCGGCGTTTCCAGGCTCACAACGGGTCCATGCTCCCGAGGCCCAGGGTCCGGACGGCGAGTTCCACCTTGATCGGGGCGGATGCTTCGAACGGGGCGAGCCGGACCACGGGGATTGCGACCCCCGCGATGGACCGTTGCGCGGTTTCCGGCGGCATGCGCTCCACATCGTCGCTGAGGTCGACGGCCAGCGCGACCGGGGCGTTGTCCGCATGGGGCATGTCGACCAGCCCCAGGCCGCGCACCTCCATCATGCCGACGATCCGGTCGGGCGCGCGGGCGAACAGGCGCCCTTCGATCTCCAGCAGGCGGGTATAGTCGTCGCTCACCAGCACGGCGCCGCGATCGATCAGGCGCAGCGCCAGGTCGGACTTGCCCATGCCGCTGGGGCCGCAGAGCAGCACGGCCCGGCCGTCAATCGCCACGCTGGTCGCATGCAGGGTTTCGGAAGAATGTGTCGACGCCATATCGCCTTATCGCTTTGACGTCATATTAGCTCCTGTTGGCGCTGGTGGAAATCGAATTAACCGGGGCGTTTCTCATTATGGTGCAGTGGGGGTGTGGGGGAGGGGCAAATTCAGGCCATTCCCCGCAGACGGTCGGCGCGGCGCAGCGGGCCTGGAGGGCGGCAGCTTAAAATCCCGGCCTCCTCCCGCCCATGGGAGGGGGAGTATCTGAGCCTCCCCCTTTCCGGCTTATTCCGAAACGATGCCCGGATCGCGTTCGACCGCCATGGGCAGGCGCACGATGAAGCAGGCGCCGCTTTGCGCGTCCTGGCGGTCCGCGATGCTGATCTTGCCCTGATGCCCCTCCACGATGGAGCGGGCGATGGCGAGGCCAAGGCCCGAATGCTTGCCGAACGCCTCATTTTCCGGGCGGACGCTGTGGAACCGGCGGAAGACATGTTCGCGTTCCGATTGCGGGACGCCCGGACCCTCATCCTCCACGCTGACCAGCACTTCATTGTCCGCCACGGTCGCGACGATCTGGACCAGCCCGTCATCGGGGGAGAAGGAGATCGCATTGTCGATGAGGTTGTCGAGCACGCGGATGATCCGCTGCTCCTCGCCCAGCGCAACCGCGACATTCCTGCGTGGCCGGGCGAAGGCGAGGCGCACGCCGCGGGGCACACCGCGGGCTTCGCGGGCGACCACCATCTTCTCGATCAGCAGGCCGAGGTCGATCGGCTCGAACCGGGTGCGGGAAAGCTGCGCGTCGATGCGCGAGGCTTCGGCAATGTCCGTCACCAGCCGGTCGAGCCGGCGCACATCGTCCTGCGCGATCGCCATCAGCTGGGCGCGCAGTTCCGGCTTGTCCACCCGGTCCAGCGCGTCCAGGGCTGAACGCAGGGAAGCGATGGGGTTCTTCAGCTCATGGCTGACATCGGCGGCGAAGGCGTCGGTGGCGTCGATCCGCTGGCGCAGCGCATGGCTCATGTCGGACAGGGCGCGGGCCAGCATGCCGATCTCGTCCCGCCGGTCGGGCAGGCGCGGCACCGTGACTTCGCGCGCCCGTCCCAGCCGCACGCGCACCGCCGCGCGGGCGAGGCGTTGCAGCGGCTGCACGATGGTCCGGGCCAGGAACAGGGAGAGCAGGACGGAAGCCAGCACCGCCGCCGCCAGCACCATGCCCAGGCGGAAACGCTCCGCGCGGACGGTGCGCGTGATGTCGCGGGCATTTTCCGTCGCCAGCAGGCCGGTGCCGTCCTTCACATTGACCGCCGCGGAGATCATGAAGGTGCGGTCGGGGGCATAGCGGTTCACCGCCTGGGTGCGGCCGCTTTTGCGCGCCACCACCATTTCGGGCCATGCCTGTGCCCGGTCGACCGCCGGCTCCTCGAAATTGGGCGGGCGGTCGGCGGACACGATGCGGTCTATCACCTTGTCGAGGAAGCGGGCGACATGGCGCTGCCATTCCTCCTCGGCGGGCAGGCGCAGGCGATAGCGCGGCGCGTTCATGGCGAAGCTGTCGGCGATCAGCCGTCCCTGCGCGTCATAGCGGCGCACGCGGTCGCCGGTCTGCCGCGCATAGGCGGCGATCAGCGCGTCCTGCCGGTCCGCCGGCGCATTTTCAAGGCCAATGGCCAGCAGCTTCAATTCGCGCGCCGACTGCTCCAGCCGGTCGTCGACGATGCGCGTGCGGTAGCTGTCCAGATAGAAGAAGCCGCCCGCCAGCAGCGCCAGCGCGAACACATTGACCGCCAGGATGCGCGGGGTCAGGCTGATCCGGCCGGACCAGCTCCACCTTGCGCCCGCGTCATGCTTCTTCGGAGAAACGATAGCCGGCGCCATAGAGGGTGTCGATTGCGTTGAATTCGGGGTCGACTTCGCGGAACTTGCGGCGAAGGCGCTTGATGTGGCTGTCGATGGTGCGGTCGTCGACATAGACGTCGTCCTGATAGGCGGCATCCATCAGCTGGTTGCGGTTCTTGACCACGCCGGGGCGTGCGGCGAGCGTTTCCAGGATCAGGAATTCGGTCACGGTCAGCGTCACGTCGCGGCCCATCCATTTGACCCGGTGGCGGGCAGGGTCCATTTCCAGCCGGCCGCGCACGATCGGTTCGGCCACCGGCTCGTCGGGCGCGGCATCCACCTTGCTCGCCTCCGCCCGGCGCAGGATCGCGCGGATGCGCGCGATCAGCAGCCGCTGGGAGAAAGGCTTGCTGATATAATCGTCCGCGCCCATGGCGAGGCCCAGCGCCTCGTCCAGTTCGTCGGCCTTGGACGTCAGGAAGATGACCGGCATATGGCTCTTTTCCCGCAGCCGCCGCAGCAGTTCCAACCCGTCCATGCGCGGCATCTTGATGTCGAACACGGCCAGGTCTGCGGGATTTTCTATCAGCGCCTTCAGCGCCGCCTCCGGGTCCGAATAGAGGCGCGTCAGGAACCCTTCCGTCTGCAACGCGATGGAGACGGAGGTCAGGATATTCTTGTCATCGTCCACCAGAGCGATGGTTGCGGTCATGCTGCGCCCCGAAAATCGTCGGCAATGGGAATGCCCCTGCGTTAGACGAAGGCGGCTTCCCCTGCAAGGAAGGCCGGGCGGGCGGGTTATGCGGTGTAGCCATGGGAATTCGGGATAAATGCCGGGGATGCGGGGTTTCCCGGGGTTTGACGCATCTTCTGCAAAGGCTTATGCCCGCTAGGTCTGCAGCAGATGGCGCCAAGCGGCGAAGATCGCGGCGTTGAGAGGCGGACCGGCCGTGAACATGATAAGATGGCGGCCGGACATAATGATATTCAGGAGTAAAGGCGTGCAGGCCAAATCCTCTTTCACCCTCGATCGGCAGGGCATTTCCACCAGCGCCGATCAATATTGGAATCTGGGCACCGCGCCGCTGGTCGAAGCCGCGCTTGCCAATGGCGAGGGCATATTGGCCAAGGACGGCCCGCTGGTGGTCAAGACCGGCAAGCATACCGGGCGGTCGGCAAGCGACAAGTTCATCGTCAGGGACGCGGAAACCGAATCCACCGTCTGGTGGGGCAAGACCAACGTGCCCATGACGCCGGACCATTTCGCCGCGCTGAAGGCCGATTTCTTCGCCGCCCTGGGGCAGAAGGACAAGCTGTACATTGCCGATCTGTTCGGCGGATCGCAGCCTGAGCATCGCGTCAACGTACGGATCATCAACGAATTCGCCTGGCATAACCTCTTCATCCGCACGCTGCTGGTCCGTCCGGGCGCGGAGGAGCTGGCGGATTTCGCGCCTGAATATACGATCATCGACCTGCCCACCTTCCAGGCCGATCCGGCCCGTCACGGCACCCGCAGCGAGACGGTGATCGCGGTCAACTTCACCGAGAAGCTGATCCTGATCGGCGGCACTCGCTATGCCGGCGAGATGAAGAAGTCGGTCTTCGGCATCCTCAACTATCTGCTGCCGACGCGGGGCGTGATGCCGATGCACTGTTCGGCCAATATCGGTCCGAACGGCGACACGGCGGTCTTCTTCGGCCTGTCGGGCACGGGCAAGACCACCCTGTCGGCCGATGCCAGCCGCACGCTGATCGGGGATGACGAGCATGGCTGGTCGGACACCGCCGTCTTCAATTTCGAGGGCGGCTGCTACGCCAAGATGATCAACCTGTCGGCCGAGGCCGAGCCGGAGATCTTCGCCACCACCAAGCGGTTCGGCACGGTGCTGGAAAATGTCGTGATCGACGAGGAAACCCGCGAGATCGACCTGGACGACAACAGCCTGGCCGAGAATAGCCGGGGTTCCTACCCGATCGACTTCATCCCGAATGCGTCGGAGAAGAATCTGGGGCCGGTGCCGAAGAACATCATCTTCCTGACCGCCGATGCTTACGGGGTTTTGCCGCCGATCGCGCGGCTGACGCCGGACCAGGCCATGTATCATTTCCTTTCGGGCTATACCGCGCGCGTCGCCGGGACGGAGATCGGCGTGACGGAGCCGTCCGCGACCTTCTCCACCTGCTTCGGCGCGCCGTTCATGCCGCGTCACCCTTCCGTTTACGGCAACCTGCTGAAGGAACGGATCAACAAGGGCGGCGTGACCTGCTGGCTGGTCAACACCGGCTGGACCGGGGGCAAATATGGCGTCGGCAAGCGCATGCCGATCAAGGTGACGCGGGCCCTGCTGAACGCGGCGCTCGACGGCAGCCTCAACAACGCCGAATTCCGCACCGATCCCAATTTCGGCTTCCAGGTGCCGGTTGCGGTTCCGGGCGTGGATTCGACCATACTCGATCCGCGCGCGACCTGGCCCGACAAGGCGGCCTATGACGAAACCGCAGGCAAGCTGGTCAAGCAGTTCGTCGACAATTTCGCCCAGTTCGAGGATCATGTCGATGCGTCGGTACGCGACGCGGCGCTGACGGCGGCCTGACAGGCCCGCATTTCGTAACGACAGGGGCCGGGGAGCGATCTTCCGGCCTCTTTCGCTTCCCGTCGGCGGGACGGAATGCTATCCTGCATCAAACTTCAGCGGGATATGAGCTATGGCACTGTTCGACGATTTGCTGGGCAATATGGGTGGCCTGGAGGCGGTTGCCGCGAAGATCGGCCTCCAGCCCGACCAGATGCAGGCCTTGATGAGCGAAATCGGCGGCAAGATCGCTTCGGGCGAGACGGATGTCGCCGCGCTGGCGACCACGGCCGCCGAACATGGCGTGTCGGCGGACAAGTTGCAGGAGCTGTTCGCCCATTTCGGCGGCCCGGAAGCCATATTGGCGAAGATCGGCGGCCTGCTCGACCGGGATGGCGACGGCAATCCGCTCAACGAACTGGGCGGGCTGGCCAAAGGTCTTTTCGGCTGATCCGCCGTCCCGGCGCGCGCTGGGATGACGGATTTTGCGGAAATGGCCGGGCATACCCCCAATTGGGTATGCTTTTGGATAGATAAGCGATTATGAGCTTGCTGCGGGACGGGCGTGTCGGCGCTCCGGGAGCAGGGGAAAATCATGATGATGGGGGATATGCTGCGCGGCAGCGCCGCCATTGCAGCGATATTGAGCAGCAACGCGCAGGCGCAGAGCCAATTTCTGTCCGGTGAATGGATGCAGGACGGGGCCTGCGTGCCCAGCTACCGCGCGCTGAATGCGCCGGATACGCGCAATCTTCCCTGCTGCGTTCCGGCGCGTCGCGCGGTGCCGCCGCTTTGCCCGCGGTCCTGATCCGGCGCGGATGATCGCCAGCTTTCGCACGGACAAGTTTTTTTCGCCTTGCCTTGGAACGTCCCAAGGGGCATTCGCGCTGCATAGCTTATTGCGAAGCCCACGCAACTGACGCTCTTACCCGCGACAGTCGCCCTGGATTTGGCAGGGGAAAAGGTTTTGAACGACGTGACGATCGAAAAGCCGGTGCTGGAACCGACCGGCGCGCTTTCAGTGGAAACCGTGCTGTCGGTGCGGCATTGGAACGAACATCTGTTCAGTTTCCGCATCACGCGGCCGGCCAGCTTCCGCTTCCGGTCGGGCGAGTTCGTGATGATCGGTTTGCAGGGCGACAATGGCAAGCCGCTGCTGCGCGCCTATTCGGTCGCCAGCCCCGCCTGGGACGAGGAACTGGAGTTCCTGTCGATCAAGGTGCAGGACGGGCCGCTGACGTCCAAACTGCAACTGATCCAGCCCGGCGACCAGATCTATCTGGGGCGCAAGCCGACCGGCACGCTCGTCACGGACGCGCTGCTGCCGGGCAAGCGGCTGTTCATGCTGTCGACCGGCACGGGTCTGGCGCCCTTCCTCAGCCTGGCGCGCGATCCGGACGTCTATGAATTTTACGAGCAGGTCGTGGTGGTGCATTCGGTCCGCCGGGTGAGCGACCTTGCCTTCCATGACGAGCTGTCGGGCAAGCTGGCGGACGACCCCCTGGTGGCCGAGCAGGCGGCCAGCCAGTTCCATTATGTGCCGACCGTGACGCGCGAACCCTTCCGCAACAATGTCCGCATCGACAAGCTGGTGGAAACGGGCGCGCTGTTCGAAGGGATTGCAGGCGAGCCGAAGTTCAATCCCGAGACCGACCGGATCATGATGTGCGGCAGCATGGAGATGATCAAGCAGTTCGGCGCCTATTTCGAGGAACAGGGCTTTGCCGAGGGCTCCAACGCCGCGCCCGGCGCCTATGTTATCGAGCGCGCCTTCGTAGGCTGATTGCCTGCGGCATCGGCAAGGGAAGGGCTGGCGGCGATGCCGGCCCTTCTGCTTTTCCGTGGATGGTCTTCATGATGGGGGCAGGCGGCGCAAGGTCGGCATCGCAACGGCGCCAGACGATGTCATCGCAATGAACCGGCTGCGACCCGAGGCTTTGCTTCTGGCCGGTTCCTATCCTTGTTTCCCTTTCCCGTGCCGATGGCAAGACGATCATCGTCCATTATGAACGGTTTATCGGATATGCTCCGGCGTCCGCGCATGGCCCCCGCGGCGAGTCGCGCCCGGGATGCGGCTCCATTCGGCCGTTGCGGCAGCGGGCGATTCGGCAAAGCGGTCGATTTTTCGGTGGAACATCGCGATAAGCAGTCCACCTCCGGCGTAGGAAGGGGCGACGGCGCGATTTGTGGAGATGCGGGCAGACAGTACGAAGGCGGCCTACACCGCTTTCTTAAGCTATAATCACAGGGACGTTCGGGCCGCGCGCGGGCTGCAACGGCGGCTGGAATCCTATCGGCTGCCCAAGGGCGCCATGCGATCCGACGGCGGGCGGCGGCTTGGCCCGATCTTCCGCGACCGCGACGAACTGCCTGCCGCGGCCGACCTGTCGGAGGCGGTGAAGCAGGCGCTTTCCCGATCGGCGGCTTTGGTGGTCCTGTGTTCGCCCCATGCGGCGGCTTCGCCCTGGGTGGACAAGGAAATCCGCCTGTTCCGCGTCCTCCATCCCGACCGGCCGATCCTGGCGGCGATCATCGAAGGCGAACCGGAAGAGGCCTTTCCGCCTGCGCTGCGGGACGGTGGCGAACCGCTTGCCGCCGACCTTCGGCGGGAGGGCGACGGCGTTCGGCTGGGCACCCTGAAGATCATTGCCGGGCTGGCCGGGATCGGCCTGGACCGGCTGGTGCAGCGCGATGCGCAGCGGCGCGTCCGGCGCGTGACGGCTGTCACGCTGGCCCTGCTGCTGGTCATGCTAGCTTTTCTCGCGCTGTCAATTGCGGCCTTGCAAGCGCAGCGGGAAGCGGAGCGGCAACGCGCCGAAGCAGAAGGGATCATCGAATTCATGCTGACCGATTTGCGGGAACGTCTGCGCAGCGTCGGTCGCCTGGATGCCCTGACCGTCGTCAACGACCGGGCGATGAACTATTATCGGGACCAGGGCGACCTCGACGATTTGCCGGACGACAGCCTGGAAAGGCGGGCGCGCATCCTTCAGGCGATGGGGGAGGACGACATCGCGCGCGGCAGCCTGCCGGCGGCGCGGCGCAAGTTCGAGGAAGCGCATCGCACCACCACCGCTCTGCTGGACGACGATCCCCAGCGGCCCGAATGGATTTTCGTTCATGCGCAGAGCGAATTCTGGATCGGGCAGGTCGATCAGCTATCCGGGCAGGCCGACGCCGCGCTCAGGCATTATCGGGCCTATCTGCATTGGGCCCGCGAGCTTTTCCGGTATCAGCCCCAGGCGGCGCGCAGCTTCACGGAAATGGGCTATGCGCTCAGCAACATCGCTTCGGTCCAATGGGAATCGAAGAACGACCATGACGATGCGATCCGGAATTATGCGAAGTCGCTCTACTGGTTCCAGCGGGCGCAGCAGGCCGATCCCGGATCGCTCAACATTCGCATGGAAGTGGCCGAACGCCATGCGCGGCTGGCCGACGTGCATTTCGACCGCCGCGACTTCCGCGCGTCGGAGCAGCATCGGCTGGAGCAACTGAGGCTGCTCGAACCCTTGCGGCGGGAAGATCCGCAAAATGGCGACATCGCCTATGACACTCTGGTGGCGACCCGTTCGCTTGCGCGGATCGCGTTCGAGACCGGTGAGACGGCCAAGGCGGTCAGGCTGCTGCGCGATGCGCGGAGCCAGTCTTCGGCGCTGCGCCAGCGCGATCCGGAGAACCAGAACTGGTTCGAGCAGCATTTGCGGCTGCTGATGGATGCAGCCGAGGTGGCGAGGGCGCGCCACCAGGGCGCGGAGGTCCACCGACTGGTCGACCAGGCCCGTCGGATCATGCATGATGCAAGTCCGACGGCCGCGGCGGACCCGGCATTTCGGGCTACGTCGATCCGGCGTCTGGATGCTATAGCACAGTCGAATGACAGGGCTTCGGCAAAGGGGGAGTGAATGCTGCCTTACGGGAACAGTGTCAGGACCATCGGCCCCGGCGACAAGATCGATCATGTCACCCTGCTCTCCATTCGCGTGCGGGAAGGCGCGTGGAATGTCAGCCGCTGGTTCGCGCCGATCTGCGAACGCGGACTGCAGGCCACGGAGGCGCGCCTGCTGAAGATGGCGCAGTCCCGCGACCCCGCGCAATATCCCGAATTCAGGGGCTATGGGTTCGAGAACATCGCCTTCGTCGAATATATGTGCTTCTTCACCATCATATTGGATGCGCCCGGCTACAGCTTCCATGACGGAAAGGACACCGATCCGATCTGGTTCGTGGAGAAGAAGGAAAACAGTTCGCTGCCCCCGCCGCCCGCGCCGGTGGCGCCCAACCGCAGCTTCTACGACCTGGAGATGACCGACATCGGCGGCTATCCGGCGCTGCGCTGCCGCAACTACATGTGCAACGGCTATACCGGCGAACCGTTGAAGGAAGGGGAGGAGCAGGGCTTCATCTTCAATCTCTATATTCGCGGCCGTTATGAACATGGCGGCGATTCGGGGGTTGTCCTGGCGATCGATCCCGACGGCGTCAGCAAGGGACCGCGGAAATAGGATCGCGCGAATCCGGTGGCGGCGGACGGGCGCTTGTGGGACAAGGCGGGAAATGATCAGGCCGCAGCTTAACAGCATCACGCGATTGGCCCGGGCGGGCGCGCTGGAACAGGCTTGGACCACATTCCATGCCGCCGGCCTGTCGCCGCAATCGGACGACCCGGATGTGCTGACGGTTTACGGACGCCTGCTGAAGGACCGCGCGGCGGGCGAGAGCGGCGCGGCGCGGGAAGAATTGTTGAACCGGGCCATCACCGCCTATGAGCGTGCTTCCGCCCTTTCGCATGCGACCTATCCGTTGATCAACGCGGCGACGCTGGCCTATGTGGCAGGGCGGCACGAGGCGGCGGTGACGCTGGCCAATGCCGTGATGACGCTGCTCGACGATCCGCTGCGCGCCGCCGAGACGCCCTATTGGATCGATGCGACGCGGGCCGAAGCGCTGCTGCTGCTGGGCCGGACCCAGGATGCCGAACGGATGCTGCGGCAGGCCATCGGGCATCAGCCCGAAGCGTGGGAGGATCATGCCTCCACGCTGCGACAGTTCGCGATGATCCTGGCGGAGGCGGGGCGGCCGGCGGACTGGCTGGACCGCCACCGTCCGGCTTCGCCGCTCTATTTCGAGGGAATATTGGGCCTTGCAGCCGATGACGCCCAGGCGGCCCGCACGATTGCCGGGGCGGTGGATGCATTGGCCCCTTCCATGGTGATCGGGGCGCTGGCCGCCGGGGCGGACATATTGGTGGCGGAGGCGGCCATTGAGGCGGGCCGCCAGCTGCATGTCGTTCTGCCCTGTCCGGCCGAACTGTTCCGGGCGGCGTCGGTCGATCCCTTCGGTCCGGCATGGGCCGATCGGTTCGATGCGTTGATGGGAAGGGCGGTGTCGGTCAGGGAAATGGACGACTGGCAACCGCTCAGCAATGCATCCGTCGAGGTATCGAGGCAGGCCGCCATGGGGCTGGCCCTGTGCGAGGCCAAGCGCCTGCAATCCTCCGCCCGCGCCTTGCAGATCGTCGGGCGGGGCGAGGAGGGGGGAGGCGACATGGCAGGCTGGGAAGCGCTGGGGCTTCGGCTGGATCGGCTGGCGCTGGAACGGAGCAACGCCGCTCAGGTCGCCCTGTCGCCGGAGGCGGAAGTCGTGGCGCTGATCGCCGTTCCGGAATCCCTGCCCTTCCACTTCGGCGGGGATGCGACGCTCTTGATCGGGCAGGAGGGGCAGCATGCCTATGGCCAGTCTTCCCTTGCCGACGCGGCCCACAGGGCCGCCGCTTTGCGCGGCGACCATCCCGAGGCCCGGCTGGCGCTGGATTACCGCGCCCTGGCCGACACGCAGGACGGACGCTGGGATCGTGCGCTCATGATCGCCGCCGCGGACCTGGAGGGGGCGGTGGCGTTGAGCGAGTCGGCGGCCCTTGCCCTTGCCCTGCACGCGCCGGAGGCGAATGTGCAGCCGATGGGCGACATCAGGACGGCGTCGGGCGACCTGGCGCTTTATGGCCTGTTTCCCTGAGCCTGGGGGGAATCACCTCTTTCTGGTCCGCGCTGAGTCCTTCGACAAGCTGAGAGCGAGCGGATGTGAGCGGCTCCGGTTCATCGGACGTTGCTCAGGATGTGCGAGAATCCGGCTTCCGCAACCGGGAGGAGAATCGGCGCTTGCAGGCTCCGCATGGCGTGGTCCGGGCAGGCTTCAGGCTATCAATTCGGCGAGCAGGCGCGGCGCCAGTATCTCCAGCGCCTCGTCTGTCCGGCTGACGATGCCCCGCCGCAGCAGATGCGCAATGGCCCGGGATGTCGTCTCCCGCGTGGTATGCACCGACAGCGCCAGCGCGGACAGCACGGGCGGCGGCTCGATGCGGTTGGAGGCGCCCGCAAGGCGCAGCAGTTCGGCATAGACCCGGCCATTCGCCGTCAAAGTGGTTCTGGCGGCCATGCGGTCCAGCATCACGTCCAACTGCCGCGCGAACAGCAGGCTGAGGCCATGGGCGATATCCGCGCTGTGCCGCGCCAGGTCCACCAATGCCGAGGTTTCGATGCAGAGGAGATGGAGCGAACCCTGCGCGACGATGTCGCTGCGCAGCGCCGCCGGTTCGGGATAGCTGCCGAAGATTTCGCCCGGCCCGTGGGAAGCGAGCAAGGTCAACTGGCCATCGGCCGAGTTGATCTGGGCCTGGGCGGCGCCCTCCACGACCACCCAGCAATGATCGGCCAGGTCGCCCTGATGCGCGACGACGGCCTTGTGCGGAAAAACCATGTCGCGAACGGCGGACGCCAGAGCCTCGGCACCTGCCTGCCCACATGAAAACACGCTTCTGATAACGGCCAGCCGTTCCGTCTCAAGCAAGCTCTTCCCCCAAAAACCATGTGGGCCAGCGCGGTCGAACCTACCGGCTGATGGCTCTCAAAAAAAGGCCCAGCAGCGCGAAGGCTGCCGGGCCCTGAGTTGGAAATCAGGCAAGCCTGAGTTCCTCGGGTCGCGGGCGGAACAATAAGCGCCTCTTCCCATCTTGCGCGTGACGTGCATCACGCTTCGTCGATCTCCGACAAAGGCGTTGGGCGGGAGAAGGCGCCTACATGCTCAGCTTGACGCCCGCATACAGATAACGGCCGACGAAGCTGACTGGATAGCTGTCGCTGGTCGTGCCGATCGACGCTCTCTGGTCGAACAGGTTGTTCGCGCCGACATAGAAGCGGAAGCGGTCGTCGACGTCATAGGCGACGTAAAGATCGTGCTGCCATTTTTCCTTGTACCAGAAATATTCGGGATCGGAGATGTCGGGATTGGCGGCCAGTTCCTCGGTGGTGTAGCGCCGGGTCTTGCTGAACCAACTCACCCCGTAATTGATGGTGAGCGCCTTATATTTCCATGTCAGGTCGGCGGTCGCGTTCCATTTGGGAAAATATTGCTCCAGCCGGTCGACATCGACGTCAGCGCCGGGGGTGGGGATGAATTCAAGACGATCGAGATAGCCGCCGACGAGGGAAAGGCTGAACTGCCCGGCCTTGGCGGTGTTGATGCTGTAGTTGAGCTTCATGTCGGCCCCGGCGGTCCGGAAATTGGCGACATTCTGCGGTTGCACGAAGTAGCTGGAGATATAACCCGTTCCACCCGCCCTCGTGATATTGCTGCAATAGACATTGTCGAGCGTCGGCTGGTCCACGCAGAGAGCTGCCACCTCCTCGGCATCGGGCGTGTTGATGGCATTTTTAAGCTTGATGTCGTACCAGTCGAAGGATGCCATCAAGCCGGGAATGAAGCTGGGCTTGACCACAAGGCCTGCCGTCCATGTCCGGGCGGTCTCCTCCTGCAGATCGCGGTTACCGCCTGAGACGCCCGGAAGGGTAACTGTTTGCTCATTTTCCGGATTGAAGCCGGCGATCTGTGCGGGCGTCAGGCCGGCGGCCTGCAAGGTCGCCTGACAGTTCGCCACGCGATACTGCGTGCCTTCACCGATGAAAACAGGATCGCAAGGATCGCTGATGAAGGAAAAGCCGCCGTTGCGGGGGGCATAAAGTTCCGTGATGTTGGGCGCGCGCACGGCTTCGGACCAGGTGCCGCGGAAGGTCAGATCGGGAATCGGGGCGTAGCTGCCGTCCACCTTCCAGGTCGTGGTCTTGCCGATGGTGGAATAGTCCGACAGGCGCAGCGCTGCGCCGAAGCTCAGATTATAGACGAAGGGCACCTGCTTCAGCAGCGGGATCGACAATTCACCGAACAGTTCCTTGACATCGAAGCTGCCCTTTTCGGGAAGCTGCAGGGAGAAGTCGGCAAGAGCGCCTTGTTGCAACAGTTCATCGGGTACGAAGCGGCTCTTTTCCTTGCGATATTCAGCGCCCAGCGCGAAGCCGACCGGCCCGCCGGGCAGCTCGAAAAATTCGCCGAAATCGCCGGAGATCGAGCCGGACACGACATGCTGCTGCAGCTTGGCCCGGTTCATGATGTCCGCATTGATCCAGTCGACCGCGGCCTGACTGCGTACGCCATTGCCGAGGATGTTGAGCGGAACGCAGCCCCCGTTCGCGCCAGGCGTGAAGGTCATTGCCGGGGCGTCATAATTATTGGGATCGATATTCTCGTTCGGAAACAGTGTCGAACGGCACACGACATTGCCCGTATCGGGATCGCGCACCGCATCGAGCGCAGCGAAATAACGGTCTGCGATGCGGTAGTCGGTCAGCTTGATCTTCGACTTGGTCTGGCCGAAGACATAGGATAGTTCATAGCGGGCATGGTCGGAAATCTGGCCCTCGAACCCGCCCACGAAGCGCATTGTTTCCCGATTATTGCTTTCGCCGCGGATGCCGAGATCGAAATTGTCGCGGGAAACCAGCGCGCCTTCAGCTGTGGCGTCCACCCCGAAACGATCCTGGAGATAGGGATTTTCCGGCGTCAGATAGGTGAAGAAATCGAACGACGGTTGGGCGAGGGTGAAGGTCCTGTTCCGGACATATTTGGCTTCGAAAAAGAAGGAGACCGCGTCGCTCAAGTCATAATGCGAAAACAAGTTGAAATTATGCACCCGATTATAAGCCTGGAGGTCGCCCTGATAACCCGCCAGTGGCGTGCTGTCGCCGCCCTGCGTCAGGCCGCCCGACGACGGCAGCAAGGTTCCCCGGTCATAGGCTTTTCCTGAACCGGTGAAGACCGGATCGCAAATGCCGATATCTTCATCCAGGCAGTCTGCGACGTTCAGGACCACCGCGCCATCGGGGGAGCTGTCGGCGTAGCGCAGATCGTTCATCGGAATGCGATCGGGGACGGCGGGATCATCGGGGAAATCCGCCGGATTGCGAACGATTCCATAATGTTTGAGCGGATTGCCAGTGCGCGCCCTATCGAAGCTGCTGACACGGTCCTGCTCGCGAAATTCGTAGGACAGCGCAATATTGCCGCGCCCGCCCGCGAAATTCTTGCCGTAGGTGAGCGAACCGTAGCGCTGCCCGGCGTCGCCCCGGCTGGAGATCCCTATCTGGCCGCTGGCCTTCAAGCCGTCGAAATCGCGCTTCAGCCGGAAATTGACCACGCCGGATACGCCGTCCGCACCATAAATGGCCGAGGCGCCGCCGATGAGCACATCGACGCCCTCGATCAGATCGGTGGGAATCGTGTTGATGTCGACCGCTGCCGTGCCGGAAATGCTCGCCACATGACGGCGTCCATTGATGAGCGTGAGCGTCCGGTTTTCGCCCAACCCCCGCAGGTCCAGCAGGGCAACCCCAACGGCTCCGAAATCGCTTTCCGATCCGGCGGTCCGATATCCGCCGGACGAGTTCAGCAAGGCCGGATTCTGGGCCAAGGTGTCGATGATCTGGATATTGCCGGACTGTTCCAACTGCTCTGCGGTGACGCTGACGAGCGGGTTGGCGAGGTCATAATCGCTGCGCTGGATGCGCGTGCCGGTCACGACGATATTCTCCCCTTCATCCGGCAAGGCGGCCTCCTGAGCAAAAGAAGGCATGGCCAGAATGGAGGAGAAGGTTCCGGTCGCAAGAAACAGACGAATAAAACAAGATTTGCAAGCCATTACGAAGCCCCCTGTTTCCCAATTCCCAAGAATGGCAGGGAAAAAGGAGCGTCCTGTTTTACTTATGTCAACGATAAGGCGCTGATCTGCGACAGCTCGCCTGCTTTTGCCCCCGCACGGTGACTTTTTTGCAACGTGGGGGCTAATAGGTGACGGTCACCGTCAGCGTGTCGAGATAACCGGCGCCGGCCGCCACATTCTGTCCCGCCGGGATGCGGCCGTAGACGGTGACGCTGTCGTTGAACACCAGCAATGCCAAGACGGTGCGCGTGACGTTGACCGATCCGCCGGTGCCGTTGCCCCATATCTGCGTGCGTGCGGCGTTGGTGTAGAGGTTGTAGTTGAGGGCAGCGGCGCCCCTTCGCAGCGTGCGTGGCGCGAAGCTGCCGGAACTGCCGGCGCTGATGTCGATCGTGTAGGAGCCGGCCAGCGCCACCAGAAGATCGCAATGGACGTTGATCGTACCCGTCGCGTCCGTCGCGGTGGGCGAGAGCGGATTATAGTTGCCGAAGCTGATGCCGGTGGCCGTGACCGTGCAGGAGCAGCCGGCCAGACCGTTGCAGGCGGCCTGGGCAGGGCTTGGCTGCATCAGGAACAGGATGGCCGTCAGCAGCGGCAGGACCGTCAGGGCCTGAGCGCGCCGCCTCATGGCGCCGGCTCCCGCCGGAACGCGCAGGCGACGGGGCCGATGCGGGGCAGCGTGTCGCGCGGCGCGATGCCTGTCACGGTCGCCTTGCAGACGCCGCCGCCGCCCGTGTCGATCTCCAGCACCATCCCTTCGCGGAGATTGCGCACGAAAATTTCTCCGCCGAAGCCGACGAACAGCGTCTCGCCGCCGTCGGTGCGCACGTTCGCGCCGGCTGCGACCGGCTTGCCGTCGGCGGTGGCGACGACCACCGTGCCCGGCCGGTCCTGCTCGACGGGGAAGCGGGCATGGGCCGCTCCCCTGATCCGGGGAACGACGATCATCGTGTCGTCGGGCAGCCGCACGTCCAGCGGCAGGTCGGACGGCGCCAGCGAAATCCGGTTCGCCTCATAGGGGCGCAGGTCCGGAACGATGGCGATGCCCCGTCGGTCGGTGCGCGCGACGGGGCGGTTTTCCTGATAGATGCGCACATTGCCCTGCCCCGGCACCTCGACCACGCCAAAGCCATTTTCGATCCGCCGGGAGGCATGCATGCCGCCGGCCGCGAGCATGACCCCGCCGCTCGCGAGCAGCCTCAGGCCCGTCTTGCCCCGGAAGCGGGCCGCTTCCAGGCTCAGCTCGCCCGTGGAGCCGCGCCAGTTCATTTCCGCCTGCTGCCGGTCGTTTTCGCCCTCGCTGCCCGCCAGGCGATAGCCCCAGCCGCCCGAAAGCGGCGCCGTCCGCCGTATTTCCGCCAGGCGGTTGCGATTGTCGCCCTGCGCATAGACGCTGGTCCGCGTGCCCAGCGGAATGGTGAGGCCAAGGCCGACGACCGCCTCCGGTTCCCGTCCCGCCATGTCGCTGCGGATGGCGAACAGGCTCATATAGGCGCGGCTGCCGATGCCGACGCTGTAATTGGCCGATCCGATCCTCGCCCGGTTGCCGTCGCCATATTCAAGGTCGGTCCAGGTCACGACCATGCTGCCCAGATCGCCGAGCGACGCCCCGGCCGATGCCTGGAACTGCCGCGCGATGCGGTCCGCCGGGCGGTCTATGCCGATCTGGTCGAAGCGATCCGACGCGCGCTGATAGCTGAGCGCAATGTTCCAGCGCGGCGTGATGCGCGCGAAGGAGGCGCGATAGAGGCGGCCGCTCCCCTCCCTCCCGCGCGATCCCGCCAAAGCGAGGCTGAATTCCCCGAGCAGCGGCCAGACGAACGACAGGCCGCCGCCCAGCATTTGCACGTCGCCGCTCGCCTCCGCCCGGGCATCCACGGTCAGCCAGTCCGTCAGGCCGCGCCTGTAGCTGCCCGCGGCGAAGGCGGTGCCGTAGCTGAAGCTGGCAATGCCATAGTCGCGCCGTTCCGCCCCGGCTTCGAACGACCAGGCGGACAGTCCGGCGCTGAGCAGCCGGGGGCTGACATAATAGGGCGTGCGCACGCGCCGTTCGACGCCCGTGGCGTCGCGCACGACCAGCGTCACCTCGCCCGCGCCCGTCACCAGAGGCACCTGATCGATGGAGAAGGGCCCCTGATCGACGTCCGACTGGAAGCGCACGGCATTGTTCACGAGCAGTTCGACATTGGAGGGCACGGCGGTGCGGCCGAGAAAGGCGGGGGTGGGAAAGGTGATGAGGGTGGGACTGAGTCCGAATTCCGTGCCGTAGCGAACGCCGCCATAGCGTATCTGGCGGCCCCAGTCGGGGCTGGTCGTGACGGTATCGCCCAGGATCAGCCGGCGGAGATCCTGGGGATCGTCGCGGATGAAATAGCTGTCGAGCCGCACGACGCCGTTGCCGATGCCGCTGCTCTGCCCGACCGTCATGCTGTTGGCGAACAGGCCCCAATCGTCCGACAGGCCGGCTTCCAGGAAGGCGGAGGAGGCCAGTTCGTCCTGATAGGAGACCGACAGGTCGTAATTGAGGAAGGCGGCGAAGGTGCCGGCTGTGGGCAGCAGCCTGCCGGCCGATCCGGAAAGCCGCTGCACCGCGAACCGTTCGGCGGGTACGGTCAGGTCAAGCTGCTGGCTGGCCGCATCGAAGGAGGGCGTGATGAAGGAGGGGAGGGGGACCAGCGCCTCTCCGTCGATCGTCACGGGCGGGGCATCGGCGCGGATCTTCCAGCGTTCGAGGTCCGCGGCCTTCAGGAACCAGGCGTCGCCGCGCCGCCCGGCCAGTATCTCGCCCTCCTGCGCCTGGCCGTTGACCAGAAGCCGGACCAGCATCAGCGAGGGCCCGTCGCCGTCTTCCCCGGCGGCCGGCGGCGATCCATGGCCGGGGGGAGCCTGGGCGGCGGCGGGACGGGACAGGAGGCAGAGCGCGACCATGGCCCCTTCAAGGGCGCGCGACTTCACGGGGCCGCTCCTCTGCAACGATCTCCGCGGCGACATCCGCCTGATCGGTCATCGCGTCGAGTTTCAGGGTCTGGCCGGAAGCGATGGATGCGGCAGTGTCGAGGACGACCTGCTGCGAGGAGCCGGGGAGCAGATAGACCGACATGTCCTGCCGGGCCACTTGCGGACCGCCCTTGCGCGACAGGACCATGCGGTTGATCTGCACATGGGCGTTGCCTTCGCTGCGGATGGCGAAGGTCATCTGGCGCGGTCCGCTGGGCCAGGCGCGCCAGACCAGCCTGCCCGACCCGCGAGCCGGGGGCACGAAGATCGGAATGCTGATCCGCAGGAGCGTCTGGACGGTTCCGGCGGGAACCGCGCGGGTGCCGGGGACCTCCTCCAGGATCACGCGATAGCTCTTCTCCGCAGCGCCTGTTCCCGTCCTCAGGCCGAAGCGGGCGATCTGCACGGCGCCGGGCCGCACCTCGAACAGGGCGGGATTGGCGAGCACGTCGCGGGTCTCCTCCAGCACGTCTTCGCCCTTTTCCTGCCGCCAGCCATAGACGCGGAGCTGGACGCGGGCGCTTTCCTTGCTGCTGTTCTCTATCGTCATCGTCTGCACCGGTTCCTCCGGCGTCAGCACGACGCGCACCGGGAAGACCTTGAGCCCCGCCGCCTGCACGGGCGGTGCAGAGAGCATCGCCGCCGCTGCCGCAACGCTTGCATATCCGCTGTTCATCTTTTCGCGCTTCAGTAGTTGACGGTTACGGTGACCGTATCGGCATAGCCGCCCGCCGGCACATTCTGGCTTGGCGGGATGCGGCCATAGACGGTGAGCGTGCTGGGCAGCACCGGTGCGGTGGTGGCCGGCGGCGTGTCGGTGCCCGGCGTGTTGCCCCAATTGTTCGTGCGCGTCGTCTCCCGGAAGAGGCCATAGTTGAGGAGGTTGGCGCCGTTGACCATCTTCCGGCTGGTGACGGTGGCGCCGCTCGACGTGCCCGCGTTCAGGCCGACGGTGAAGGACGTGCCGACCGTGCACAGCACCGAAAGCGTGGTCGTGGCATCGAGCGGCGTGGCCGATGTGGGATCGTAGTTTCCGAAGCTGAGGGGGTTCGCCGTCACGGCGCAGGCGGTGAGGACGGTTGCCGTCACCGGGAATGTCGTCGTCGTCTGCGCCGCCTGCGCGGCGTCCGGCAAAGCCATTCCGAATATCAGCAGCCCGGCCAGATGGCCTTTGCCATACCGCTTCATGCGCATCTCCTGTAACGCATCCTGCGCCCTGTTCTGGCTATAGGCGCACTCCATGAGCATCGCGGGACCGGCTGCAGCATGTCTGTCCCAATGCCGGTCGTCGCGAGGGAGGAAACGGCGGAAGGCGCGAAGTTGTTCCGATTATTCCGAGGCTTAGGTTAAAATGATACCTCGATATAGCGGGTGGCGGCAGGGGATGCGCCTTGCCCCGCGTGCGCCGGTTCCGCGCCATGGCCGGGAGCGGGCGAAGTCGTGGCCTTTCCGGCCATATATATCCGGGGGCGCTGGCCGGATATGCAATCCACCCGCAGGCCCTCCACGGTGCATGGGGCCACGACCACGGCGCCGACGGCCATGCGCTGCTTCGCTTCGGCGGCATGGACGCTTCCGGTTGAGCCAAGTGCAAGCATGGCCAGAGCCGTGGCGGATTTCATCGGGCTATGGGTGGGCATGTCGTTCCTTCCTCCCTATAGACGACCGCGCAGGTCGTCCATTTAGCCTGTATCCACATTCAGCCCTGACAGCCTGCAAATGGCGCCTGTTGCGCTTCCGGCGCTGCCCATGCCTTAAATATGCGTCGTTCAGGGGAGGCATGTGACGTGTTGGAAGGATCGAAAAACCGGCATTTTCGGCTCGTCCTCTTCTGAATGTCGATACGGGCCGCCGGCGATCTTCGGGGCCGCATGCGCAGCGGCCTTGCAAAGGGAAGGCAGGCGGGGCATTGCACGGCGTCACCGCGCAATGGACGCCATGCTGGTTTACGTCGCGATTGATCTTGAAATGCGACAGGAACGGCATGGATCGCAACGACGCCTCGCCAAAGCGGCCCCACCGCCAGCGGCCGCCCGGCCATGAGCCGCAGGGCAGGCCGGCCGGGATCATCGGACAAGGGCAATCCCCCGCCGCCCGGCGAGGCCGCCCGCCGATAGAAATGGTGGATGTCGCGGACATTCCCGGCGGCGGCCAGTTGCACCTGCTCAAATGCGGCAAGGAATATTCCATCCAGTTCGGTCGCGACGAGTTGATGGGCAGTCAGGACCATGTTTCGGAAATGGCGCTGGCCACGCTGACGAGCGAGCGTCTCGACAGGAAGGACGGTCATGTCCTTGTGGGGGGACTGGGCATGGGCTTCACGCTGGACGCCGTGCTGGGTTCCTGGACCTGCGACGCGCTGGTGACCGTCGCGGAACTGGTGCCGCAGATACTGGTGTGGGCCAAGGGGCCGCTGGCGCATCTGTTCAGGGACAATCTCGCGGACCCGCGCGTCAGCGTTCGGGTCGTCGACGTCTATGACATCATCATGGAGGGGCCGGATCGTTTCGACGCCATCCTGCTGGATGTCGACAACGGTCCGGACGGTTTCATCACGTCGCGCAACGACCGGCTCTATTCGCATGCCGGACTCTCCGCCGCCTATGACGCCTTGCGGCCGGGCGGGCTGTTGTCCGTCTGGTCCTCCTATTCCGACGATTGCTTTGCGGGGCGGCTGGAGGAATCGGGTTTCGACGTCGATGAGATCGTCCTGCCCGCCTATATCGGCAGCACGGAACGCTGGCACAATATCTGGTTTGCCGCCAAGCCGGGCCCGGCCATCCGGAAGGCAGCCGCTTCGCGCTGAAAGCGGCTCAGTCTTCCTATTTTCGGCCGGATTTAATCTACCGTCGTTCGCCCAGCATATAATATTGGCGCATGCAGGGACAAATATTCGGCTGTATTCCGCTATCGATGGCGTGATGTCGCCTCTTCCTCTTCCCGGCGCAGAACGGAGATGATCTTGGCATAGGCCCTTGCCTGCTCTTCATGCCTCGTCCGCTCCACCGGGCAGATGGCCAGATCGGCATGATTCAATTCGGCCTTTCTGCGACGGTCGAGATAATCGAACTGGCTCATGACTATTTCCATCGTGCCGGCGGCGTCCATTGTCTGGCCATGTGCGACGCCGATCGCGTGACGCTGCCCTCGATCAGCCTGTCCTTCATCAGGACGCGGAAGGCGTCCGCGTCCCGCGGATCGAGCAGGACGACCCGCGCCCCGCCCGACACCAGTTCCTCCAGCGCGGATATGCGGAAGGCATGCTTCGTGCACATCGTCTTGATGCTGTCCGGCGTGGCGCGGACGTTGACGACCCTGCTCATGCCGCGCCGCCCTCCACGTTGAAGGGAAAGGGGTTGAAGGGCGTCGAACCGTCCGCCCGCCTGGAACGATAGGGATGGGGGTGATGGCGGATTCGCGTCGCATATCCCTGCGCGAGCCGTTCGTGGACGCGGCCGGCCTCCGGACTGTGCGCCGTCCGGGCGCGCAGCAGTTCTTCCTGTTCGCGCTTGAGCAGATAGTTCAGGTCTTCCATGACGAGGCTCCTCGGCTGGCAAGCGGGAGCACGATGGTCTCTCTGTCACGGCGAATGCTTGCGGCAAATTTCGCGCAATAAAGGAGCTGTAGCACAAGGGTCCGCTCCCGTCTCGCGCGAAAGTCGTGCAAGTTCCAAAAACTTCTGTTCGGGTCATGCAGAGGATGCTACCAGCAGTCATCGGATTTCCGCTTCGCACGATCCGACAGAGAGACTTGCGTGCTCCCGCGCAGAGGGAGCATGTCGTGCAGGAAGATTGTCTTTCCTTTCAGGTCGCGCCGGTCGTATCGGTCGTCGTGCCGATCCTTCCGGGACGGTGCGTCTTCGGACGGAGCGGCTGATGCCGCGAATATGACGGCGCTGCGGCGCTCCCGTTGTTCCAGACTGTTATCCAAGGCCCCATGACGATCCAGCCCCCATCTCCCCCATCGCTCTCCCGAATCCAGCAGAACTGGCTTGCCGCGAATGAGCGGCGGTTGCTTGGCTGGCTGTGCGGCCGGATGCCCGCCTGGGTCACGCCGGACCGGTTGACGGCGACCGGAATGGTCGGCGCGCTGATGATATTCGCCGGCTATGCCGCCAGCAACGTCGCGCCGGCCTGGCTGCTGTTGGCGATTGCGGGCTATGCGGTGCAGTGGTTCGGTGACTCCATGGACGGCAGCCTGGCGCGGTATCGGCGGATCGAGCGGCCATCCTACGGTTATTTCATCGATCATAGCTGCGATGGGCTGGCGACGCTGCTCATCCTTGCCGGGATCGGCCTCAGCCCGTTCGTGACGATGGATGTCGCGCTGATCGCGCTGGCGGGTTATCTGCTGCTGTCGATCCATGCCTTTCTGTCCGCGCGGGTATTGGGGGAATTGAAGCTTTCCTATCTTTCCGCCGGGCCGACCGAACTCAGGCTGCTGCTGATCGGACTGACGGTCATGATGATGGTGCTGGGGTCCGGTCCAGGCCTGTTCGGGCGCTGGTCGGGCTTCGACCTCTTCGTCGGGACGGCCGGTTCGATCCTGATCCTTCTTTTCATCGGCCAGACCCTGGTCACGGGCAGAAGGCTCGCTCTGGCGGAAACGGCGCATCGCCATGCTTCCAAATGAGGCCCGGATCGGTGCGGGGGCGCTCATCATCGGGAGACAGTCATGACCGTGCGCCTCGCCCATTTCGCCATAGAGGCCGACGGCGAAAGCTATCGGTTGCGCCTGACGCTGGAGGACGGTTCGATCCTGGTGGTCGGGGCGTCCTTCGATCAGCTCGATCGATTGGGCGAGGAGATAGACCGGCGTCTGGACGCCGACCAGGACCTGTTGCCGCCCGACCTCTGAAGCAGCCGATCATCGGGATCTGCCCTAGGGCAGAAGCGATTTCAGCGCGCTGCGCAAGCGGTCGGGCCTGAACGGCTTCACCAGGCGCGGCACGTCCGCGAAGCGGGCGGGGATGGTCCATCCGTCATAGCCCGTGGCGAAAGCGAAGGGGATGCGCTGTTCCACCAGCGCGTCGGCGACGGGAAACGCCATGTCGCCGCACAGATTGACGTCGAGCACGGCCAGGTCGATCCGCGTTCCGGACCCGATCAGGGACAGCGCGTCCGCGACGCGCGGCACCGGCCCCAGGATCACGGCATTGTCCTGTTCCAGGGCCTCGGCAATATCGGCGGCGATGAGATATTCATCCTCTGCGATCAATATGCGGCAATCCTGCAGCGCAGCTTCGGTCATCTTCCACCGCCTTCACTATCCTCAGAGGGGACGCGCACGTCGATCGTGCAATGGACGCCGTCGGTTTCCACGGCGTAGCTGGTTTGCGCATTGAGCTGATAGGGCAAGGCGCGTTCGATCAGTTCCCGGCCATAGCCGCCGCCCTTCGGTTCCGCACCGGGGGCGGGCAGTTCGGACACGCCGCGCTCGCGCCAGTCGACGAACAGCCGGCATTCGCCCGGCGCGGGCCTGCGGATGTCCCAGCGGACCTCCAGCCGGCCGGCGGGTTGCGACAGCGCGCCATATTTCACCGCGTTGGTCGCCAGTTCGTGCAGGGCGAGCGCGAGCGTCTGAACCGTCGCCGATTTCAGCGATATGCCGGCCGGCCCGGTAAGCGTCACATGCTCTCCCCTGCCGTCTGCATCCAGCGGGACATGGGCGGACAGTTCCTCGCGCAGCAGCGCGTCGAACGTGACCCGCAGCCCGCCCTTGCGACGGGATAGCAGTCCCTGGACGCGGGCCAGCGCATCGAATCGGTCCCCGATGCACTGGGCGAAATGATCGAGCGAATGGCTGCCCTTCAGCGTGCGCGCCGTGACCGACTGGACCACCGCCATCAGGTTGCGCGTGCGGTGCTGAAGTTCCCCCACCAGCACTTCCTGATGCGCCTGCAACTGGACGATGTCGTCGACATCGGTCGACGTTCCCAGCCATTCGAGCAAGCTGCTCTCGCTGGAGCGCACGGGTACGCCGCGGGTACGGAAATGGCGGTAGCGCCGGTCCTGCGCGTTGAATATCCGTCCTTCGATCTCCAGGCTGCCGGTCTGTTGCGCCCGGGTCCATGCCGCCATGGCATGATCCCGGTCGTCGGGATGGAGCATCTCCAGCCAGCCGAGCGACCGGCTGGCCTTCTCGCTCTGGCCGGTGAAGGCGCTCCATTGCGGGCTGGACCAGGTCCACTGGCCGCTGTCCACGGCGCGCCAGACGAGCTGGGGCATGCCCTCGATCAGCGTGCGGAACCGCAATTCGCTGCGTTGCAGCGCCTCCATGGCGGTGCGCTGCTCATGCATGTCGGTGGCGGCGGCGAACCAGGCGAGGATCGTGCCGTTCGCGTCGCGCATCGGTTCGGCGCGGATCAGGAACCAGCGATAATCGCCCTGCGCGTCGCGAATGCGATGCTGCTCCTGATAGACGGTGCCCGCCGCCATCGCCTGCGCCCAGGCTGCGAGGGAGGAGGCGCGGTCCAGCGGATGCAGCGCATTGGCCCAGCCTTCTTCCTTCAGTTCCTCCTCATCCCAGCCGGTATAGTCGCACCAGCGCTGGTTGAACCAGTTGGCATGGCCGGCGGCGTCGCTGCGCCAGAGGAGGTCGGGCACGAGGTCCGCGATCGTGCGCAGGGAGTCCTCGGTCGCGCGCAACGTGTCGTTGATCTCCTGGATCTGGCGGGTGCGTTCCTCGACGCGGCTGTCCAGTTCGTGATTGGCCTGTTGCAGGCTGCTGTTGGCGACTTCCAGTTCCTCCGTCAGGACCTGCAATTCCTCGAAGGCGACGCGCAGCTCCTCTTCGGCCTGCCCCTGTTCGACGGACGGCAGGGCAGGGGGCGCCGGCGGCGGCGCCGAGCGGGCGGCCTGAAGGTCCTGCGACAATTGGGTCACGCGGCGGCTCAGCCGGTCGCGATCCTCCATCAGGCGCGCATTCTCCTCCAGCGCGGATTCGAGGGACGTGCGCAACTGTTCGACCTCGTCGAGCAGCCTGGCGCTGATCTGCCCCGGAGCTTCAGCCTTCTTGCCCATGATTTTCCCTGTTGCGTCACCCTGATAACGCGCCCGCGGGGGAATTGGCTCTAAAATAAGTTGGTTCCGTCTGAACCTTTTTGTCGGCGCGCTTCGTTGCCTCCCTGGAGAAGCGCAGCATGCCCAGCAGGGACATTATCGTGATCGGGGCATCGGCCGGGGGAGTGGATGCCCTGCGCCGGCTCTGTGCCGCGCTGCCCGCCGATCTTCGCGCCTCGCTGTTCATCGCCCAGCATCTTTCGCCTTCGGCGCGCAGCGTGTTGCCGCAATTGCTCGACAGGGCCGGGCCCTTGCCTGCTCTGTCCCCGGTGGACGGACAGGCGATCGAGCCGGGGCGCATCTATGTGTGCGCTCCCGACATGCATCTGCTGCTGCGTCCCGGCAGGATATTGATGCGGCGCGGTCCCTATGAGAACCGCACGCGGCCGGCGGTGAACGCCCTGTTCCGATCGGCGGCGATCCATTATGGCGGGCGCGTGACCGGCATCGTGCTGACCGGCCTGCTGGACGACGGGACCGATGGGCTGATCGCGGTCAAGGCGGCCGGCGGGCTTTCGGTCGTGCAGGACCCCGCCGACGCGGAATGGCCGTCCATGCCGCGCAATGCGCTGAAGCGCGATCATGTCGACCATGCGCTTGCCCTGGACCATATGCCCGACCTGCTCGCGCGGCTGGTGCGGGAGGAAGCGGGGCCGACCATACCCCTGCCCGAGGAATATCTGATCGAGGACCGGATTGCCGCACAGGAGTTTGCCGTGGCCGAACCGCAGATCGTCACGCCGGGTGAGCCCAGCCACCTGTCCTGCCCCGATTGCGGGGGCGTGCTGAACCATATCGAGACCGAGGATGAAGTCCGCTTCCGCTGCCAGGTCGGCCATGCCTTCACGCCGCTGGGACTGGCGGCGGCGCAGAATGACGAGCTGGAGCGGGCGCTGGCGATTGCGGTGCGGACGCATCGGGACCGCATCCGGTTGTTCGCACAGATGCAGGACAGTGCGGAGAAACGGGGTCTGGCGCATGCGGTCCGGCGCTGGACGGAAGCTTCGCGGGAAAGCGGGCATATGATCGAGGTGCTGGAAGAGGCGATGACGAGCCTGCGCAAGGCGTCGAACGAAGCGGAGGGTTGAGCCCGTCCGGCGGCCGGCCGTAATGGAGCAGCAGCGCGCTCATCTCTGCAAGGGGGCAGACATGGTCCACCGGCGCGCAGGCGATGGCCCGTTGCGGCATGGAAGGAGCGACCGCCTCCGCCGGGTCCTGCACGATCGCGATGCCGCCGCCCTGCTTGATCGCCAGCAGACCCGCCGAACCGTCCTGCAGCTTCCCGGTCAGCACGATGCCGACGACGCGCGGGCCGTAGGCGGCGGCGGAGGATCGGAACAGCGGGTCGATGGCGGGCCTGCTGAAATTCTCCTTGTCGCCATGGGCCAGCCTGACGCGGCCGCCCTCCACCGTCATGTGCAGGTCGGGCGGGGCGACGTAGATATGTCCGGCCAGTATCTCCTCGCCATCGGCGGGCTGGCCGGCGGGCAGCTTGCCAGCGCGGTTCAATATGTCCGCGAGCCGGCTGACGCCGGTGCCGACATGCAGTACGATGAGCATGGCCGCGTCCATCCCGGCGGGAAGCTGCGCCACCAGCCGGACGAGCGCATCGACGCCGCCAGTGGAGGCGCCGACGACGATGATGTCATGGCCGGCCATGTGCCGCCTTTCTATTCGAGCGCGGCGGACAGTTCGCGCTCGCTCCTGTCATATACCATGGCGACGAGGATGGGCGGCGTTTCTTCGGAAAAATATTGCAGGCGCAGATCGACGGGCAGACTGCCGCCTTCCCCGAACCGCATCGCCGTCTGGAGCGGCAGCTCCGGCAGTTCGCCGCCCAGCAGCGGGGCGAGGATGGCGTGCAGGTCGTCGGCGGATATGTCCGGCAGCAGGTCGGGCAGGGCCATGCGCGAAAGCTGGTGGGCGTTGAAGCCCAGCTTCTTCTGCGCGCTGTCGTTCACCAGCAGGAAGCGAAGATTCTCGGGGTCCAGAAAGTAGATCTGATTGGCCGCGCCGCCCAGCACGCGGCCAAGATAACGGGTGTAATCCTCGCTGTTGCGTTCGTCGGTAATGTCCTGGAAGACGAGCACCAGCCCATGATTCGCGCCGGTTTCGTCCATCAGGCCGGTAATGCGTATCCGGCAGATGATGCGGCGTCCGCGTCGGTCCAGCCCCTCGAGCTGACGCTCGGTCTGCTCCTCCGACCCCGACTGGACCGCGATCATGCTATCGCGCAACTGTTGGACGGGCAGGCCGATGTCCAGCCTGTCGAAACTGGTGCCGAGCACCTCCTCCGCGCGCAGGCCCCAGCTGTTTTCGCTCCAGCGGTTCCAGCTCTGGATGAAATGGCGCGGGTCGAGCACGACGATGCCCGCATTCATCGAGCGCAGCACCGATTCCAGATGGAGGCGGTACCCGGCCGCCTGTTCGGCCTGTATGCGCAGTTCCTCGTTGACCGACTCCATCTCCTCATTGGAGGAGCGGGCTTCCTCGTTCAGCGTTTCCAGTTCCTCATTGGTGGACTGGAGTTCCTCATTGGTGGTCTCCAGCTCCTCATTGGTGGACTGAAGCTCCTCATTGGTGGTCTCCAGCTCTTCATTGGCGGACTGGAGTTCCTCGATCGACTGTTCGAGATTTTCCTGCGCCGCCTCCAGTTCCCGCCGCAAGCCGTGAATGCCGGTATGGTCGTGGAAAGCGAGCAGGATGGCATGCACGCTGCCGTCCGCGCGCTGGAGCGGACGGACGTCGATGGTGAGCCGCATCACCTCCGTCTGGTTGAGCCGATATTCCTGGTCCTCCAGCCGCAGGCCCCTGCGGCCGCGGAACGCCTCGTCTATGGGGCCGCGCAATTCTATGGGACGGTAGGAAATGGGCAGGTCCTGGAACGGCCGGCCAAGATCGGCCTCGCCCACGCCCAGCAGGTTGCGGGCCGGTAGATTGGCGAGCGCCACCGCGCCGTTGTCGTCGATCACCAGCAGGGCGGTGCCGACCTCGTCGATCACGGCTTCCAGCAGGTGGACGTCGGGCAGGGGCATGTCGAGCCGGGTCGGGCGGTTGGCGGTGAAGCTGCCGTTCAGGGGGCGGCGCCATTCCTGGGGCACCTTGGCGAAAATGCGGTGCTTCATGTCGACGGGCCGGAACAGCGAGGATCGCGCAAGCTGCGTTTCCGCCTTGCCCAGGAACAGGAAACCGTCGGGGTTCAGCGCATAATGCAGGCGCGGCAGCACGATCGACTGGGTTTCGGCCTCCAGATAGATCAGCAGGTTGCGGCAGGTGAGCAGGTCGATGCGCGAGATGGGCGCGTCATGCACGACATTGTGGCGGCCGAAGATCACGCATTTGCGCAATTCCCGCTCGAACACATAATGATTGCTCGTCCGCTCGAAATATTTTTCGAGCAGATGGCCGGGCACGCTCTCGACCTCCCGGGGCGAATAGGTGGCGACCCGCGCCACCTTCAGCGCTTCCTCGTCCAGATCTGTCGCATATATCTTCACGCGCCGGCAGAAGTCGGCCATGCCCATCGCCTCGGCCAGCAGCATGGCGATGGAATAGGGTTCCTCGCCGCTGGCGCAGCCCACGCTCCAGACCCGGATCGCGCGGTCGTCCTCCGCATTTTTGAGGATTTCCGGGATCACCTCGTCGCGGATCACGTTCCACGCATCCTCGTCGCGGAAGAAGGAGGTGACGTTGATCAGGACGGTGTTGAGCAATTCCTCATATTCGCTGGGCTGCGCCTCCAGGCAGGTACGGTAGGCGGCGAAATCCTCCGCGCCGACCGCCTCCATCCGCAGGGCGATGCGCCGCCGCAGGCTGGTGCGCTTGTAGCCGCGGAAGTCCAGTCCCCGACTCTCCTGAATGTGGCGCAGCAGGGCTTCGAACTCGGGATCGGGGACGGCTCTTTCGACCATTGAACTCTTTCGGCTCCGCAACAGGATTGCCCTTGCTATGCCCGAATGGCGCCGCCGTCCATGCCGCTTGCCTGCGAAGCCGAAATATCAACGGGTTGCCGGGCCGCAACAGGGTCAATCGTCCGTTTCCGCGACGCCGTTGCGATTGTCGTCATCCCCCACCTTGCGGCCGCCCAGATGGCCGGTGCCGTGATAGCCGATCTCCGTCTGCCCGCCATGGCCCATGCGGCTGCCGAAGTCGTTCTTCGACTTCCTGCGCCCGTGCGGATAGGGGGCGCCGGCGCTTTCCCCGCCCGGACTCGCGGCGGACATGTCGAGATCGCTGACCCCGTCCGGATGGGAGCGCCTGCCGTCTTCCTGCCGCGGCTGCATGCGCCTGTCTTCGCCGTCGCTGTCGCCGTCGTCGTGGGTGGAAGCCATGTCCGCGCCACCCGCCTCGACGAAGGCGGTGCCGGATATGTCCTCCACCTCCGCTTTCACCCCTGTGATCCGGCGCCGCCTTGGACCTTTTCCAGCCGGTTCGTCGGCAGCGCGTTCGCCGCGCCAGCCCTGTTCGGGCGGCGCTGCGTCGTCCCTGATGGGCGATCCTTGCCCTTGCAGAAATGCATTGCGGTCGTTCATCGCGCGTCTTCCTGAAATTATCCGCTTTCCAGAGCAACGCATCGGGTGGAGGGGCGATCCGCGCAGGACGATAAACTGGATCAGCTTCGGACGGTCTTTTCATGGCGCGGCGTTCGCCACCGGGAGCGCAGCCGGAACCCGGTTGCCGGTCCTTCATCGGAAATCCTGTCGGGTGGGGACGGAAGTTTCCAGGCTTCTGCTTCCGCTACTTTCATGATACGGGCCCCCATGATTGTCGATCCGGAATGGTTCTGGATCGCAGTCGAAGTTTTCCGGCGGAAATATCGTAGATCGGTTCGCTGTAAACTGCATTAGCGTTCCATCGCGGATCGCGGAACGCTTGCTCCCTGTGAGGCTTAACTGTCCTTGTTCGATGTGGGAGCAATCATGAGCAGGGTAAATAGAAGCGCCAGGGCAACGGCAAGATTGCTCGTCGGTGCGGCCATAGAGGCGGCGGGGATCGCGGTCCTGTGCATCCTGCTCCATGTCTGGCTGACCGGCGCGCCGCTTCGGCGGGAGGCGGTCATGGCGGCGGTGCTGGGCGCCGGGGCCATGGTCCTGATCGCCGGGGGTATGCTGGCCTGCGTCCGTCATATCCTGCACGGCGAATTCAAACCCGGCGGGGCCAGCGCCCGCGCCCATCATCCCGACATATTTTCATCCGGCAGCGGAGTCTGAGGAGACCATTCCATGTTCATGCATAACAAGCGGCTTCAATATACGGTCAGGGTTTCGGAAACCAATCCTGCGCTCGCTTCGCTTCTTCTGGAACAATTTGGCGGACCGGACGGAGAACTGGCGGCGGCCATGCGCTATTTCACCCAGGGTCTTGCCGAGGACGATCCCGGCCGGAAGGACATGCTGCTGGACATTGCGACCGAGGAACTCAGTCACCTGGAAGTGATCGGATCGATCGTCGCCATGCTGAACAAGGGCGCGAAGTCGGCCTTGACCGAAGCGTCGATGGAGGAGGCGGAACTCTACATGTCGCTGAATGCGGGCGGCAACAGCCATACCCAGTCGATCCTCTATGGCGGCGGGCCTTCGCTCACCAACAGTTCGGGCGTTCCGTGGACGGCCGCCTATGTCGACAGCCGCGGCGACCCGACCTGCGACCTGCGGTCCAACATCGCGGCGGAAAGCAGGGCCAAGATCATCTACGAACGGTTGATCAACATCACCGACGATCCGGGCGTCAAGGATGCGCTGGGTTTCCTGATGACGCGGGAGGTTTCGCACCAGAAGAGCTTCGAGAAGGCGCTCTATTCGATCAAGGACAATTTCCCCGCCGGCAAGCTGCCCGGCCTTGCTCCCTATGCCAACCTCTATGTCAACGCCTCCCAGGGGGAGGGCGATGCGGTCGGCCCCTGGAATACGGGCGAGCAATGGGAACGGCTGGACGATGTCGAGGGCAAGCTGCCGGTCGATGGCGGCGACGGCCAGGCCTCGGTCACGCTCCGCGAGCAGGAGATGCAGGATTTCGCGGCCATGACCGGCCGGCTGCAGTCCGATCCCAACGCCAATCCGGTGACCGGCGCGGACCTGGGCGGCGGGCCGGGTGCGGGCAAGTTGAGCGACGAGGATCTGGGCGGGGCGAGCGACATGGCCGACGCCCGGTCGCAGGCCGCCGCCAAGAGCCCCCTCCAGTCCGACGGGGAGTGAGATGGACCAGAACACCGTCCGGCATATGTTCATCGTCGGTCTGCGCGATGCCCATGCCGTCGAGCATCAGGCGCTGGGCATCATGGACCGGCAGATCGAGCATCTCGCCCAATATGCCGAGGTCGAGGCGCGGCTTCGCAGCCACAGGGGCGAAACCGAACGCCAGATAGAACGGCTGGAGGGCATATTGGACGCGCTGGGCGACAGTCCGTCGGCCATCAAGGACGCGGCGCTGAAGTTCGGGGGCAGCGTTGCTGCGCTGTCCCACGCGCTGGCGCCGGACGAGGTCATCAAGAACAGCCTCGCCAACTATGCGTTCGAAAATTATGAGGCGGCGGCCTACAAGGCCCTGATCGCCATGGCCAAGGCGGGCGGGTTCGAAGCGGCCATTCCCGTGCTGGAGGAAAGCCTGCGCGAAGAACTGGCGATGGCCACGTTCCTGGACGAGATGCTGCCCAGGGTGATCGACAGGTTCCTCGCGCTGCGCAGCCGGGGAGAGCAGGCCAGCCATTGAGCATCGACCTGTCGCCGGTTCTGGCCGGCACGATTGCAAGCCTGCTGGCAGGCGCGGCGACCGGCTTGGGCGGATTGCCCATATTGGGCATCGGCCGGTCGGCGGCGCGCTGTCAGGGCGTGATGCTGGGATTTGCGGCGGGCGTGATGCTCGCCGCTTCCTTCTTCTCTCTGATCGTGCCCGCCATCGGCATATTGGACCGGCAGGGCATCGGCTCCTGGCCGGCGGCGGCCATGATTGCCGTGGCGGTACTGGTCGGCGGGGCGCTGCTGCTAGCCCTCGGCCGCTTTTCCGTCGAGCGTTTCACCAGTGAGGAGGGGCTGGACCGGACGGGCCATCGCATCTGGCTGCTGGTCGCGGCGATCACGCTGCATAACGCGCCGGAGGGGCTGGCGGTCGGCGTCAGCTTCGCGCGGGATGCGGGGGGAGAGGGCTATGCCACGGCCCTGGGCATCGGAATCCAGAACATACCCGAAGGTTTCGCCGTGGGCAGCGCGTTGGCGTTGCGCTATCCGCCGTTCCTGGCCTTTGCCGGGGCGCTGGCATCGGGACTGGTGGAACCGGTGTTCGGCGCGCTGGGCGCGACGCTGGTGCATCGCTTCGCCATGCTGTTGCCGATCGCCCTGTGCCTTGCGGCGGGGGCGATGATCAGCGTCGTGATGAGCCAGATCGCCCCTGAACTTGGCGAGGATGGGCATGCTGCCCAGGGAAGCCTGCTGATCGGCCTTGCGGTGATGACCTGCCTCGACGTCGCGCTCGGTTGAGGGCGTTCAGCGGCCCGGCGACCGCAGCGTGAGCGCTGCGGGATAGAGAAGCGCCATGCCGCAAACGGCCAGCAGGACGATGAGCATCAGCATGGCCATGAACGCCCCGACCCGGCGACGACGCAGTGCGACGAGGATGCCGGTCAATCCCGCCAGCGCGACCGCCGCGACGATGGCTATGATGATCATGCCGCCTGCCTGCCCGACTTGATCATGCCGGGAAGCGGGTGTTTCGCGGCCAGCCTGCGCCGTCGTTCATCCTTGTTGATCATGCTGCGCCTTGTCATGCTGTTTTGTCGCAAATCTTCCGACGAAGAAGCGCCGATGAAGGAAGATGTCACCAACACAGATGAATCCGTGAATCCGGAGGCGATTTCTTCCCCATTCATGGGTTGCGCTAACCGCGCAGTTCGCCCTCTTCCGACAGGGCTGCGATGACGCGGGCGGCCTTGGCCACGCCCTCCGCCCTGCACTGTTCGCGCGCCTCCGACGCGATGCTCTGCGCGTCCTGGGTGGTGATCAGGCCCTTCTCCACCAACCTGCCGACCAGCGCGGCCACCCATTGGACGCCGGCGGTGGCGATGTCTCCGTCGGTCAGGGCTTCATCCTCGATTGTCATGGTGTCTCTCTCCTCTTCAGCTCATGTGCGTCGTCGTCAGAACCGACGGATAGACCAGGATGACGGAGGCGGCCGCCAATATGAGGATCGCCGCCGCGAGGGCGCCGCCCCGGCTCAACCGGCCCCTGTGCAGACCGTAGAGCACGACGCCCAGAAGCGTGGCCGCCACGAGGACGATGATCGCCGTCAAACCTGTCACTGACATGGGCCGTCTCCGATCGCGATGTGTCGCGCTCCATCGTCAGGATGGCGGCGCACGGGATGGGGGAAAGCCTTTATACGCGGCCCGTCGGCAGGGGGTTCCCAGGTCGGCGGACGGCCGCGCCGCAAAAGGGGAAAAGCGCGCCCGCGCTAACATAGGGTTATCGCACGGACGCTGCCCTTCGGCCTGCCGGGCGTTGTCGCCGCAGCAGCCCCGCAGAAGGAGAACCTCATGCTTTGTCCCAGCATGCCCCGTCCCATATCGACCGCCCTGATCCTGATGGCGTCCTCCGCCCTGCTTTGCGCCTGCAGCCCCGCCGCGCAGAATGAGAATGGCAGGGTGCCCGGCGGAACGAACCAGCAGGAGGCGATCAATGCCGCTGGCGACATGGGTGGCGCGAACGCCATGCCCGGCATCGGCGCTCCGGGCGCGGCCGGCAATGGAACGCAGCCATGACCGGCGGCCGTTCGTTCCGGCCGGGACTGCCCGCCTGCCTCGCCGTGCTGGCCCTTTCCGCCTGCAACCAGACCGATGGCGCGTCCGAACGGGGACCGGCCAATGGCAGCGCCACGGTGGCCAAGCATTATGAAGGGCCGAAGCCCGAGGGCGTCTCCCGCCCTGACGAGGCGGTGACCACCACCTTCTACATTCCGCAGGCTGCGATCAGCGACATGTATGAGATAGAGGCGGGCAAGATCGCCATGGTGCGTGCCCGCGCCCCCGAGGTGAAGGCCTTTGCGCGGAAGATGGTCTCCGACCACCAGAAGAGCAGCGAGCGGCTCAGGCGCTTCGTTGCGGACAATCCGGTCAACATCGCCATCCCGCAGAATATCGATGCGCGCCGCCGGGCGATGCTGGGCGCCCTCAACGGTTCGGGCGACCGGGAATTCGACAGCGTCTATGTCGGCCAGCAGGCGGCGGCGCATCTGGAGGCCTTCAACCTGCAGAGCAGCTATGCCCGGCGGGGCGATTATCCCGCGCTGAAGAAGATGGCCGGGGAGATGGTCCCGATGATCGCGGCGCATCACAGGGAGGCGGAGGCGCTGGACGCCAGCTTCGGTCCGACCGCCAGGCCGGTTCCGGCCGGGCAATGACCTGCGGAAATGCCTAGGTGGCACGGCCGGAGTGTCGAGGGCCGTCGCCTGTTTCTACCGGCGCGAACTGGATGCCGACCGGCGCCGCTGTACCCCCGGCGCCGGAAACGCAAAAGCATCATTTGCAGGCCGTCAGGGCTGAATGTCGGTTGGCTCTAGCGGTCGCCCTTTCCGCTGGCCGCTTTCCCGTCTTCCTTCTTCTTGCCGGAACTGGCGCTGCCGCTGCCGCGTGCGTTATTGCCGCCGCCGCGGCCCGTGCCGGTGCTTCCATGAGCGCCATCGCCGCCCTTCTTCGTGACCGCGCCCGGATTTCCGCCTGCACCTTTTTGCGCCATTCCTGCCTCCTGATAGGATCGAAGGATCAACGGAGCGGCGCTTGCGGCGTTCCGGACGCCGGGCCCTTTCATGCGCTGGCGCTAACCCAGATGAACGACTTCGGGAAAGGACCGTCTGGGGCCTTATCGCGCCCGCCTAGCCGGCCGTCCGCCGGAGGGGCATCGTCATGCAATGAATGCCGCCTCCACAGGCGGCGAATTGCGACACGTCCAGCGCGATGCCTTGAAATCCCGCCGCGCTGATCCGGGCGGCGACGTCGTCATGCCCTGCACCCATCAGGATCGTCCGGCCGTCGATGGAGAGGATATTGCAGCCCAGGCCACGCGCCTCTTTGTAGGAAACGGGCAGCAGCGTGATGCCGCGCGCCTCCACGGCTGCGAGGAAGGCATCGTCGAGAACGTCGACGCAGGCCAGTGCATGATGGGCGTCGAGCATGCAGAATTGCGTGTCTAAATGGAGGAAATGCGGATCGAAGGGGTAGCGGAGAATGTCCCAGCCATTGGCGGCAAAGGGCTCCGCAAAGGCATGGGCGCCCGCCTCGTCCGTCCGCTCGCCGGATATGCCCAGGATCAGCAGCCCGCGCCGCGCCAGGCAGATGTCGCCGCCCTCGATCCTGCCTTCGCGGATGCGCCGGACGGGGCGGGCGCCGAGGCGGGACAAGGCCTGCGCCACATGGTCCGCTTCCCGCGCGCGATGCGGCATGGCGGGATTCAACGCGACAAGGCCCCAAGGCGTCGCCACGCCCGTATCGCGGGTGAAGCAGAGGTCCGGCAGATCGGCATGCGCCGGCAGAAGATGGCACCGCACCTGATGATCGGCCAATGCCCCGCGCAGGGCGCGATGTTGCCGTTCGGCCTTGTCGACCGAAACCGCCAGTCCCTTGCGCAGGCTTTCGCGCGTGACCGAACAGCAGGGAACCGGCTCCAGATGGGAAGGCGCGCAAAGCAGCACGTCGGTCAGCCTGTCGCTTTCCCCTTCCACGAAAAAATCGCGGATGATGGTGGCGCCCGCTCCGCCGTCTTCGCCGTGCCAGTCCAGTTTCATGCCTGCGCTCCGTGCCGCCTTGCTTCCTTCGCGTTCAACGCATCCGCCTTGCGACTGTATCCCGGCAATCTTCCCGCGACGGTCGAAGCATTGCGCCGCTCCTGCCCCGAAAATCGACGGCCCGCCGGCACTATCATAAGTTAATGTCGGCGGTTCGGTTCGCACCTATTCTTTGCAATGAGGGCCATATTGTCGCAGGCGCAAAATAATGGATCGAATTTTCACCAACATCGCCACCAGCAGTGCACGCCTCATGGGACAACCCCAGGCCTTCATCCTATCCACCTTGCTGATCCTCCTCTGGGCTGTGTCGGGGCCCTTTCTCCATTTCTCCGATACCTGGCAGTTGATCGTGAACACCGCCACGACGGTGCTGACCTTCCTCGCCGTCTTCCTGATCCAGAACAGCCAGAACCGCGACGGCGCGGCCATGCAGGCGAAACTGGACGAGATCATCCGAGCCCTGGACAAGGCGCGCGTGGAATTTGTCGGCATCGAACATCTGACGGATGCGCAGATCGCCGCCATCCGCGACGCGCTGGAACGCGACATCAAGGACAAGTCGGGCCGCGAAGGGTCGGCCGCCCCCACGGTCGAACGCTTGCTCAAGCGGTATTGAGCGCCGCTATTGGCTGAGACGGCTCAGCCTGAACCGGATTTCTATCGTCAGGCCGGCATCCTTCCACAACCGGACGAGGGTGCCGCCCGTTCCCCTGAGCGACGCCTGCTCCAGCGCCGTTCCGAAGCCTTCGCGATCCGGCGCCCGGTCCAGGGCGGGGCCGCCGCATTCCACCCACTGGATGAGCGCATCGTCATCCTGGATGCTGACGGTGACGTCCAGCCGGCCGTCCGGCGTCGAGAGCGCGCCATATTTGGCGGCATTGGTCGCCAATTCGTGCAGCAGCAGCGCGACCGACGTCAACGCGCCGCCGCCGATGGCCAGGTCCGTGCCCTTCACGAATATGCGCTTGCGCTCATCCGCCAGTTCATGGGGCGCGACGATGGCCTCCAGCAGCGAGAACAGGGTCGTGGCGGTTCCCGCCGTCCCCTCATTGTCCACATCGGGCAAGGTAAGCTGGTGCGCGGCGGCGAGCGCCATCAGCCGCGCCGTCAGATCGCGCGTCAGTTCCCCGACATCCTTCGCTCCGCGCGCACTCAGCGCCACCAGCCCGGTGGCCAGCGCGAAGAGGTTCTTGACGCGGTGGCGCATCTCCTTGAGCAGCAGGGTCTGTTGCGCGGCTGCGCGTTTCTGCGCCGTGATGTCGCGCGCGATCTTGGATGCCCCCAATATCTGCCCAGCCGCGTTGCGGACGGGGGAAACCGTCAGCGATATTGCGATGAGCGTGCCGTCCTTGCGCCGGCGAACCGTCTCGAAATGATCGATCCGCTCTCCCGCCCTCAGGCGCGCGAGGATATGATCTTCCTCATGCAGGCGGTCTTCGGGAATGACGATCGTCACCGGCCTGCCGATCGCTTCCTCGGCGGAA
This sequence comes from Sphingobium sp. 22B, assembly GCF_001580035.1. NCBI lineage: Bacteria > Pseudomonadati > Pseudomonadota > Alphaproteobacteria > Sphingomonadales > Sphingobiaceae > Sphingobium > Sphingobium sp. 22B. The sequence goes on from NZ_LTAB01000003.1 coordinate 87,194, forward strand.
TAGCCGAACAGGCGGCTGGCGCCCCCGTTCCATGTCGTGATGATGCCGTCCAGCGTCTTGCTCAGAATGGCGTCGTCGGAATTTTCAACGATGGCGGCCAGCCAGGCGCCGGCATCGATCTCTGATTTTCCGTCCGAACCGCCTGCCGCCCTGGCTGTAGCTGGTATATCCGACAATCCTGCTTCCTTGCGTGCCCCCATTCGGGGGCGATGGCGTTGACTGGCCGCTTATAGTGGCGCCCGGCCTCCATGCACTAAAGCAGGTTAAGCTCTGCTGCCCTGGAGGGCCTGTGATGCGGGTTGAGGCGGCTGGCCTTCAGCCTGTGAAATGGCCGTGCGGCTTTGCGTGGCCATGGGTTCGGAGGTAGCGATCGTCCAGTTCCGCGATCAGCGCATCCGCCTTCTCCCCGCCTTGCAGCTTCAGCAGCGCGTCGATCTTGGCCTCCATGCGGTCGTCATTCTCCTTCGACGCGGGGGAGCCGACATAGAGGAAATAGGCAAGGCCGACGACCTGCCAGATCAGTTGCAGGAATTCCGATTGCCAGTTCTCGAAAGTGTCGCGGCCCATTTCCACGGCATATTGCGCGAATTCGGCGGCCTGCCCATGTTGTCGCGCGCCGTCCACATAGGCGAGCCATCCGAACGCCCAGTGACCGACGATGGAAACCAGGAAGAATATCGCCGTGATCCATCCATAGGCATATCGTTTCATGAAGGCCGCTTCCCTGCATCATCTTCCACGTGGAAGATGAAACGCCCGGCAAGGGATTGGGATCACTAACATAAGTTGGCCCTTGCGCCTTTTGTCTCATGCGGTCGGGCGGAAGCAATCGGGGGGGCGGGAGAGATGCTAACCCAGGTCATCGCCATGCGCGTTTCGGGGCGGCTTTCCGGAACAGCCCGCCACGCCGAAGCGATATGGTCGTCTTCCCGAGCCGGAGAGCGCCGTCATGCCCCACCCCGCCGATCCGCCCGCCGCGCCGCCGGTCACGTCGACCCCCCGCTTCACCGGGCGATCCGCCCTGATCACCGGGGCGGGACGCGGCATCGGGCGGGCCTTCGCCGTGGCGCTGGCGCGGGAAGGGTGCAGGCTGGTGATCTGCGACATTTGCGAGGGCTTGCCCGAAGGCACGCCCTATCCCCGGACATCCCGCGCCGACCTGACGGAGACCCAGCGCATCTGCGAAACGCTGGGTGCGGAGGTGGTATGGAAGGTCGGCGATGCAGGCGATCCGGCCTTGGCGCGCGAACTGGTGGCGCTGGCCGAGCGGCATTTCGGCGGGCTGGATTTCCTGATCGCCAATGCCGCCCTGACGATCGAGGGCGAGATCGTCGACCTTTCCCCGGAGATATTCGAGACGGTGGTCCGCAACAATCTGCTGGGCGTGTTCAACATCCTCTCGCCTGCGCTGCGCAGCATGCGCCATGTCGGACGCGGGCGCGTGATCGTCGTCGCTTCGGGCGATGCGCGCCATGCCGAACCCAACGCCGCTCCCTATGTGGCGTCCAAATGGGGGCTGATCGGCCTTGCCAAGGTCGCCGCGCTGGAGGTGGCGAAGGCCGGCATCACCGTGAACGCGATCCTGCCGGGGCCTGTCGACACGCCGATGATGTCCAGCGAGCAACGCTTCCGTCAGGTGGTCCCCGACAAGGAAAATCCGACGCGCGACGATTATCTGGAGGCGCGCAGGGATGCGACGCCGATGGGCTATGCCTGGGTCAAGCCGGAGGACATTGCGGCCGGCGCGCTTTTCCTGCTGAGCGACGAGGCGCGCTTCGTCAGCGGCGGAACATTGAGCATCGACGCGGCCGACAGCGCCAACTGGACCTGATGCGCAGCGGCGAGCCCATCGTAGGATGGCCCGGCCCTGACGGCGTGCCGCCGCAGGTGGAGGCGGCGGCGGAAAGGCCCGCTTCGCCCTGGCGGCCGATCGGGATGATCCTGTGCGCGGTGTTCCTGTTTTCCATTTCGGACGTCTTTGCCAAGGGGCTGGGCAAGACGCTTCCCGGATTTCAGGTCGCCTGGCTGCGCTATCTGCTTTTCTTCATGCTTGCCGCCATGCTGGCCGTGCGGGCGGGCAGCGTGCCGTGGCGCAGCCGCCAACCGGGGTTGCAATCGCTGCGCGCCTTGTGCCTGTTGCTTTCCGCCAGCCTCTTCCTGCTGGGCCTGGGGCGGTTGCCGGTCGCGGAGGCGACGGCCATATCCTTCGCAACGCCCGCCTTCGTGACGATGCTGTCCGTCCCCCTGCTGGGCGAGGTCGTGCGGCGAAGGCGCTGGACCGCCATGTTGCTGGGTCTGGCCGGCGTGCTGATCGTCGTCCGGCCGGGGGCGGGCGCCTTCGCGCCCTCCGCCCTCCTGCCATTGGGTTCCGCGCTATGCGGCGCGCTGGGCATCATCGTGACACGCCGGATCGGGGACCATGATCCGCTGTCGATCACATTGTTCTGGTCGTCGGGTCTGGGACTGCTGGTCCTGACTTCGGGCAGCCCCTTGTGGTTCACGGCCATGGACCGGCGGGAGGTGGCGGCCGCGGCGCTGATGGGCCTGCTCTATGCCGCCGCGCAATTGCTGCTGATCCTGGCCTACCGGCGGTGCGAGGCGTCGTTCCTGGCGCCCTTCTCCTATGCGCAGGTGCTGTTCGCCACGCTGGTCGGCTATCTGGCCTTCGGCGCCCTGCCGGACGGCGTTTCGCTGCTGGGCATCGCCCTGGTGGCGGCGGGCGGAGCCTATACGCTGCAGCGGGAAGGATTTCTCGGCCGGTTGCGGCTGCGGGGCGGGCGCCTGCTGCGGCGGCCGGGCTATGCCGGCAGGATCTGAGCGCGATCCTTGCCCTGTTCCGCGATCAGCCGCATCGGCCTTCCCCGCACCCAGAGGCGATCGACGGCGATGGAGGACCAGCCCGATGGCAGCGTCACGGGGCGGTGGGGCCATGCCTCCGGACTGTCGCCGCTGATGCGGAGGCCGGGCAGTCCCAACAGCATCGTCATCAGCATGCCGCCGATATTGGCGAGGAAGGGGCCTGCGGGCACGGCCGAGTCCGGATGGTCGACGCGATATTCCAGGCATTGGTGGAACCGTCCCGCATCATAGGCGGCATAGCCCTCCTCGAACAGGTCGAGCGCCAGCTTCCGGTCGCCCGCCATGGCCGCCCAGGCGGGATAGAAGGCGGCCAGCATGGGCGATCCCACATAATCGCGCCAGCGGGACAGGAAGAAATCCAGCGTCGCCTGCCGCTCCCTTTCCCCTGCGGGATAGTCCATCGGGAACAGGCCCGCCAGCGGACTGGGCGTGGCGCCCTTGTCCTCGTCGATCCGGAAGTCTTCATGCGCGGGGATGACCCCGTCGCTCCGGCGCGGCAGGTAGAGCGCGCACAGCATGTCCTGCCAGGCCGCCGGGATGTCGGCGCCGATGCCGGCGCCGATCCGGATCGCGCGCTTCAGCAGGTCGGCGGCCGTCATCAGGGTGAAGCTGTCATTGTCCGGCGGATCCGGCACTTCGGCGGGGCCGGTGGCGCAGGGCAGCTCTGCGCCGCGCTGGGTGCGTTCCAGCCTCCCGGTCAGCCAGTCGGCAACGCCGGCGATGATCGGCCAACCCCGGTCCCGCAGGTAGCGCAGATCGCCCGTGCAATCGGCGTCCAGGGAAAAGGCGCGGGCGACGTGGAGGGACAGATGGGCGGCGAAGGCTGCCGCCGGGCCATCGTCCGGAGCGGCCTCCTCCCCGCTCAGGGGCGCGGCCTGCCACGGGAAGCGCATGCCCGGCTTCCCATCCAGCCGGGCATGGCGCCGGGCAGCCTCGACATGGCGCGCCCGGAAGTCGATCAGGCTGCGGGCGGCGCCGGGTTGCAGGAGCAGAAGGGGAGGCACGCAAAAGGCGTCGATGTCCCACATCACATGGCCGTAATAATAATGATAGCCCGGCCAATGGGCGAGGCCGAACATGGATGTAGCGGCGGGTGAAGAGCGGTGGGCCGAGGCGTTGAGATAGTAGAAGCCGGCGTCGATCAGTTGCTGATGCCGGGGTTCCGCGCCTTGCGCAACGATGCGGCCCTTCCAGATTTCCGCCCAGCTTTCCCGGTTGAGGGCGCGCAGACGGGCCAGCCCGCGCCGCGCGCCCAGACTGGCGCGTCTGACCGCCTCCTCCCTTGGCCGGTGATGCACGATGGAGGGGATGAGGGCGGCGATCTGATGCAGGTCCACCCGCTGGCCGGCCCTCAGGTCGACGCGATATTCGGCGACCAGAGGGCCGGAGCCGAATTTCGGCGCGATCATGCTGTCGTCCGTCAGCGAGCAGCGGCTGTGGAAGGCAATGCCGCAATGGCTGAGATCGCCCTCGGGCACCCAGAGCAGCGACCCTTCGCCCCCGCCGGCGGAGGGGCCGCCGGTCCGCCTTTCGGCCATGCGCCCCTGCGCCGGGCAGGAATCGACCAGCGTGCGCAGCCGGATCGAGCAGGCCTGCCCGGCGGTGATGCGGCTTTCCTGCAGGACCAGCGAGCAGTCGCTGCGGCTGGCGAAAGTCGTGACCTCCACGGTCAGCGCCACGTCCCCGATGCGGAACAGAAACTGGCTGAACAGTTCCGCTGTGCCGAAATCATAGCTCTGCAGAAGGTCTTCGGCGGCCCAGGGCTGGTCCGACAGCCATGCCTCCCCAATCGCGATGTCGGCGGCGAGCGGATAGGGGATGGGCACCGCCGCTTCGATCCCCTTGTCCGGATCGGGACCGACGACGCCGTTCAGGATCGCGGAACCCGCCAGCAGGGGGATTTCCCGCACCCGAAGGCCGATCATGCCGTTGCCGACATAGGCCGGCAGGTCGCTGCCGCGGGCGCCACGACAGGGCGGGGGATTGAGGGGAGCGGAGGTCATCTCCCCGCCCCGGTCATCGCACCTGTCGCGCGGGCACCGGCGGCGCATGGTGAAACGCCATGTCGTCCGGCTCTATGGTGGTGGGGGCCCCTTGTTTGTCGGCAGGCGGATCGGGGGGTGTGCGCGGCTTGCCGGGAGACAGCGGCAACATCTTCCCGGTCTTTCGGTCCAGCGCGCGCGCCACGATGATGTCCGCCACCGTGGCGCCCATGACGAAGGCAATCGGCCCCCAGAGCGGGCGGCGCCGGCTGGCCAGGGCGAGCGCCGCAAGATCGAGGGCATCGCCCGCCACGCGGTTCCAGCCCCGCGTGGAATGCGCCGGCGCCGCGAGGATGCCTGCGCCGGCCAGCAGCTCGCGCGCTCCGAACAGCCTTATCGTCGCACGGGCGGCGGCATGGTCCTGCCTCAGCCGCCTCGCAATGGCGCGTGGTCGTGCGACTTCCGCCAGTCCCAGACCGATGGAGAAAAGGCCCAGTCCAAGGCTCCAGCTCTTCGGTGTCATGTGCAAACGGCCTCCTCGGCGGAAGAACGGCGGCTCTCGCGGGCAGGTTCCCCAATGCCGGGGCAAGCCATATAATGCATGTTAGGGCGGTCACCTTATATTCCGATGCAATCCTGTTCCCATCCGGAAGAGAAATATATCGGCATCGAAGATCAGGCCTTGACCTTGGCGGAGGATGCGACAGTCGGTATCCGTATCATCCAAGTGGAACACAGTCGCCACATAATTCGTTCTCGTCGCCTCAAGAAACGAATACAGGAGAGTATATGCGTGAGATCAGCTTTTCCATGCGTGCTTTCGCTGCTGCATCGGCCCTGTTCCTGGCAAGCACGCCCGCGCTGGCGGGCGATGAAGAACGCGCGCTTGCGGCGATTGCGCAGGCCCAGGGGAAAATCGACGCCGCGGGCAAGTTGAAGGCCGGCGACTTCGATCCGGCGGTGTTGGCGAAGGCCCAGGCGTCCCTGCGTCTGGCGCAGGAGCATCTCAAGAGCGGCAAGGAACAGGCCGCCATCCGGACGGCGGTGGAAGCGCAGCAATTTGCGGACACCGCCATCGGTGAAAGCCGCCTGCGCGCCGATGCCGACGCCCAGGTGCATGCATCGACGGCCGTGGCCGCGCAACAGGATGCCGCGGCGGCCAATGCGCGCGCCGAAGCCGCCGAACGCGCAGCGGCTTCCGCGGCCGCAGACGCCCGCGCCGCCCGCGCCGCCGCAGCGGTGCCCGCGCCCGCGACCACCACGGTCACCACGGAAACCGTGAAGACCACCCCCACTGCGACGCGCAAGGCCGCTCCGGTCAAGCGCAAGGTGGTGCAGCGCACGACGAGCCCGGCCCGCGCTTCCGTGGTGGAGAAGACGACCACGACCGTCACCCAGCGCTGACGGCCGACGCCGGACCCCGGACATGGCGGCTTCCTGAGCGGAGCCGCCTTGTTTCATGCACGGGAATGGATCGCGTCGGAACAATCGCAGGCGGCGCGACTTATCCAGCCTGACTTAGCGACAGCGAGGCCGATCATGTTGTGGACCATCCTTATCATCCTCCTCATCCTCTGGGCATTGGGCGCATTCATCGTGCCGGTGGGCGGCGGACTGATCCACCTGCTGCTGGTATTGGCGTTGGTCGTCCTCGTCTATCAGCTTGTGGCGGGCCGACGGGTTCCCTGATCGTTCGCCAGGATGATTGTCGGCACCCGTCCGGCAGTCATCATGGCCGTTTCCTGCAGAGTTGATCCGGATCAGTAAGATTTTCAGGAACGCTCGCCTGTCCCGGGATTTTTAGCCATGATGAATGAGAGGTTTTATCGTGGCGACACAATGGGAATATCACGGGTCACAATTTCTGCAGCAGCCGTTTCAGGAGGAACTTACCTACTGGAATCGTGAACGGCTTTCGCCAGCATTTCCTTCGGACATGACCGCGGAGAGATTCGACCGCGATCGGCGGATGCTTCGTCTGGAGCATGGCTTTATCGAGGAGCTGCGCGCGGAGGTTCGCGAGGAAGCGGCGCAGGCGCCGACCGACCCGGACGGGTTCATCGCCTGGTTCGAAGGACTGAAGGAAAGCGGACCCGGCCAGAAGGACGCGCTTTTCCCCTGGCTGGCGCAGGAGGCGAGCCGGGACGAGATTCGATGGTTCCTTTCGCAGGAAGCGGCGGGGGAAGCGGGTTTCGACGATCTGGTCGCCCTGACTCAGGTGAAGCTGCCGCCGCGCGCCAAGCTGGAACTGGCGCGCAACTATTGGGACGAGATGGGCCGCGGCAATGCCAAGGGCATGCACGGCCCGATGCTGGGCCAGCTGGTCGACATACTCCACCTCGACATCGGGGTCGAGAGCACGGTCTGGCAGAGCCTGGCCCTCGCCAATGCGATGACGGCGATGGCGACGTCGCGCTGTTATGCCTGGCACAGCGTCGGCGCGCTGGGCGTGATCGAACTGACCGCGCCCGGCCGTTCCGCCCATACCGCCCAGGGCCTGCGCCGCATCGGGCTCAGCGGCAGCGAAAGGCGCTATTTCGATCTGCATGCCGTGCTGGACGTCAAGCACAGCCGCGACTGGAACGATGAAGCCATAGTGCCGCTCGTCGCCGAAGACCCACGGCGGGCGACGGCGATGGCGGAAGGCGCGCTGATCCGCCTTCAATGCGGGGAGCGTTGTTTCGAGCGCTATCGCGCGCATTTCGGATTGGGATGAGGCGCCATGGCGGCAAATCCCAAAATCCTGCTGGTGGAGGATGATCCGGCGATAGCGGGCATCATCGCGGACCTGCTGGAAGACGCGGATTATGAGGTGGACGGTCCATATGCCAGCCTGGCGGACGGCATGGCGGCGGTCGCGGCGGATTTCCCGGCGGGCGCGGTGCTCGACGTGCGGGTGAGGGATGGGGATGTCGGTCTGCTCGCCGACGATCTGGACCGATATGACATCCCTTATCTGTTCTGTACCGGCGCCTTTGCGCATCCCGCCGTCAACGCTCATCCCGGCGCTCCGCTCGTGCCCAAATGGGCTCTGTCCCGCCAGTTGATCGATGCCCTGCGCCGGATCGTGCATTAGAATGAGGATGGCCCGCCATGAGCGCATCGGATGGGAAGGGCGATAGGGCGGAAACCCTGTCGCCCATCATTCCCGAAGATATTGAGAACGCCGCCGCCGCGTTGCTGAAGGATTGTTGTTCCGCCGAACTGACGCTGGCGACGGCGGAAAGCTGCACGGGCGGGCTGCTGGCGTCGCTGCTGACCGATGTGGAGGGCGCGAGCCACGCCTTCGAACGCGGCTTCGTCGTCTATAGCGAGGATGCCAAATGCGAATTGCTGGGCATCCGCAGCGAGCGGATCGCGGCCTGCGGTGCGGTCAGCCGGGAGGTCGCCATGGCGATGGCGGATGGCGCGATCGAACGGTCCCATGCGGACATCGCGCTTGCCATAACGGGCTATGCCGGCGCGGCCCCGCCCGGGGAAGAAGCGGGCCTGGTCCATTTCGCCTGCGCCGGACGAGGCGGGGCGACCGAGCATCGGGAAGAGCATTTCGGGGACATAGGGCGAGGACCCGTGCGGATCAGGTCCATCCGGGTCGCGCTCGAGATGATGAGGCATGCCCTTGAGCGAGGTTGAAAGGTTCGCGTCGATCCATAGCCACGGCCTTGTCCGTGTCGCCGCGGCGACGCCCAAGGGCAGCGTTGGCGATGTCGGAGCCAATGCACAGGCGATCCGGACGCTTGCGCGGCAGGCGGCGGGCGGCGCGGCCGACCTCCTGCTGTTTCCCGAGCTATGCCTGTCATCCTATGCGATCGACGACCTGCACCTGCAGGAAGCGCTGCTCGACCGGGTGGAACGGGAGGCGGCGGCGCTGATCGAGGCGAGCGCCGGCTGGCCGGTGTTGCTGATCGGTGCGCCGCTTCGGCGCGGCGGGCGGCTCTACAATTGCGCGCTGGTCATTGCGGACGGGCGGCTGCTGGGCGTGGTGCCGAAAAGCTATTTGCCCAATTACCGCGAATATTATGAAAAGCGCTGGTTCGCGTCCGGAGCCGGTCTTTCCGGGCTGGAAATCGACGTCGGCGGCCATGTCGCGCCGTTCGGCACGGACCTGCTGTTCGCGGCCGACACCTGTCCCGACTTCATCTTCCATGTCGAGATCTGCGAAGATTTCTGGGCGCCGCTGCCGCCCTCCACCATGGGGGCGATGGCGGGCGCGCTGATCCTGTGCAATCTTTCGGCCTCCAACATCACCATCGGCAAGGCGCGCGACCGGCATCTGCTATCCGCCTCCCAGTCGGTGCGCTGTCAGGCGGCCTATGCCTATTCGGCGGCGGGCACGGGGGAGAGCACCACGGACATGGCCTGGGATGGGCAGGCCATGGTGCATGAGATGGGCGAACTGCTGGCGGAATCGGAGCGGTTCGGGGATGCGGCGGAACTGCTCTACGCCGATGTCGATGTGCAGAGGCTGCGGCTGGAGCGGATGCGCAACGGCACCTTCAACGACAATGCGGCCGCGGCCGGGCATCCGGAAACCCGCTTCCGTACCGTCCGTTTTCCCTTTCTGCGCGGCGGCAAGGATGTCGGCCTGCACCGGTCGCCCCGGCGCTTTCCCTTCGTCCCCGCCGATCCGGGGCAGCTTGCGGCGGATTGCTACGAGGCTTTCAATATCCAGGTCGAGGGGCTGGTCACGCGCTTTCGGGCGACCGCGGGCCGGCATTTCGTCATCGGCGTGTCGGGCGGCCTCGATTCCACCCATGCCCTGATCGTCGCCGCCAAGGCCTGCGACCGGCTGGGCCTGCCGCGCTCGGCCATATTGGGCTACACCATGCCGGGCTTCGCCACGGGCGAGTTGACCAAGGGACATGCCTGGGCGCTGATGAACGCATTGGGGGTGAAGGGGGAGGAGATCGACATCCGCCCCGCCGCCCGCCAGATGCTGGGCGACATGGGACATCCCTTCGCGCGGGGGAAGCCGGTCTATGACGTGACCTTCGAAAATGTGCAGGCGGGGTTGCGCACGGACTATCTGTTCCGGCTGGCCAACAGGCATGGCGGCTTCGTCGTGGGGACGGGCGACCTCAGCGAACTGGCGCTGGGCTGGTGCACCTATGGCGTGGGCGACCAGATGAGCCATTATGCGGTCAACAGCGCCATTCCCAAGACATTGATCCAGTTCCTGATCCGCTGGTGCATCGCGACCGGCCAGTTCGATGCGGCGACTGCGCGGATATTGGACGCGATATTGCATACCGAAATCTCGCCCGAACTGGTGCCGGCGGGGGAGGACGGCGCCTTGCAGAGCACGGAGGATCGGGTCGGCCCCTATGCGCTCAACGATTTCTTCCTGCATCATATCGTGCGCCTGGGCCTGCCGCCGTCGAAAGTCGCCTTTCTGGCATGGCACGCCTGGCGCGACGCCGGAAGCGGCGCATGGCCGACGGATTATCCGGAGAGCGCCAAACGCGCCTATGATCTGCCGACCATCCGGCACTGGCTGGAAAATTTCCTCTACCGCTTCTTCACGATCAGCCAGTTCAAGCGGTCCGCGCTGCCCAATGGCCCGAAAATCTCCTCCGGCGGCGCGCTGTCGCCCAGAGGCGACTGGCGGGCGCCGTCGGACGGGACCGCGACGGTGTGGCTCGACGAATTGGCGCGTGGTCTGGATGGCGACGACAACGGGGGCTGACCTCCGCCGAAGTCGTCGTGGGATAACGCGGCCTGACGCCGGAACAATGTTTCGAACACGGATTTTATCACCCATGCCGATATTCCACATTCACCTGTTCAACGACGACAATGTGATCGACGAAGCCGGCCAGCAATTTGCTGACGTGGCGGAGGCGCGGGCCGAAGCGATCCGCAGCGGGCGCGAAATCATCGCGGAACATGTCATCCACGGCCGGCCTGTCAATCTCGATCATCATCTGGTCTTGCAGGACGATCAGGGCCGCAAGCTGGAAACGATCTATTTTCGCGATGTCGTGACGTTCGATGGCTGACCTGCGGCGATTCTGCAGGCCGCCCCCCTCGCGCATCATCGCCCTGCGGCGGTTGCGCCCTCTTGTGGGGAGCGTCGGCTGATGCCGCATCCAGCCCTGCAATATTTCCTGAACCGGCTTCTGATCCGTTCCCCGCTGACGGAGGAGGAACGGCAGGCGATCCTGTCCATGCGCTTCCATTTGGCGCAGGTGTCGCCCAATGTCGACATCGTCCCTCCCGGTCATCTGGTGACCTATTCCTGCCTGGTGGCGGAAGGCCTTGCGGGGCGGTTCGGGCAGTTGCCCAACGGCATGCGGCAGATCACGGCGATGTATATTCCCGGCGACATGTGCGACCTGCATTCCGCCATGCTGCCGCGCGTGGAATGGGCGGTTCAGGCCCTTTCCGCGCCGCTCACCTATCTGAAGATCCCGCATGAGGAACTGCTGCGGGTCTCGCGCGCCCATCCGCGCGTGGCGGAGGCCTTCTGGCGCGACTGCGTGGTCGACGCTTCGATCATCGCCCAATGGGTGGTCAGCCTTGGCAGGCGGGATGCGGCGGCGCGCACCGCGCATCTGCTATGCGAAATGGCGTTGCGGCTGGAATGCGCGGGCCAGGGTTCGCGCACGGCCTTCGAATTCAAGGCGACGCAGGCGCATATTGCCGACGCGCTCGGCATCACGCCGGTGCACATGAACCGCGTCGTGCGCTGGCTGAGGCAGCAGGGTGTCCTGTCCTGGACCGGGCGGACCATCCGCGTGCTGGACTGGGACGGCCTCGTCCGCATCGCGAGCTTCGACAGCGGTTATCTGGAAATGCGTCGGGAATAGCTCATAGCAGCCAGCTCGCCGCCAGCGACAGGGCGCAAAGGAAGGTGACGCCGGTCGTCGTCCAGCCCAGCAGGTTGGTCCAGCGGCCATTGGTGCGCGCGCCGACCACGGCCGGACGGTTGGTGAGCAGCATCATGAGCAGCAGCAGCGGCGGCACGGAAAAGCCCTGGACGATGCCCGACCAGACCAGCGCCTTCATCGGGTTGAAGCCCAGGAAGTTCATCGCCACCGCCAGCACCGTCACCGCCGCGATGATGGCATAGAACAGCCTGTTGTCCTGCGGCGCGTCATGCAGGCTGCCCGCGCGGCCCAGCCCCTGCACCACGTCATAGGCCGCGCCCGTGGTCATCACCGGCACCGCCAGGAAGCCCACCCCGACCACGCCGGCGGCGAACAGGAATTTCGCGGCCTGACCGGCGATGGGTTCCAGCGCGGCGGCGGCGTCGGCGGCGGTCTCGATCTCCGTCCGTCCGGCGGCGTGCAGGGTGATCCCGGTCGCGAGCAGGATGAAATAGAGGATGAGGTTGGAAAAGATCATGCCGGTCAGCACGTCGCGGCTCGTCCGCTTCATCTCCGACGCGGTCGCGCCCTTGCGCTGCCAGAGCCGGCGGCGGCCCAGGGCGATCTGCTCCTCCACCTCCTGATTGGATTGCCAGGTATAGATATAGGCGGAAAGCGAGGTGCCTATGCAGGCGACGATCAGCGGCAGCGATTGCGCATCGATCCTGAGCGCGGGGATGAAGGTGGCTCGCAGCACCGCGATGGGATCGGGGCGGGCCATGACCGCTGCCGCCACATAGGCGAAGAGGATGAGCGCCAGCCAGCGGAACACGCGCCGGATGAGCATGTAGGAACCGAAATATTGCAGGGCGAAGATGATCGCCGCCGCGCCCACCACGATCAGCGGCACCGGGATCGGCACCAGCAGGTTGAGCGCCGCGCCGATGCCGCCCAGGTCCGCCGCCGCCTCTATGATGTTGCCGGCGAAGGCGAGCGTCACCAGCGGCAGCAGCAGCCAGCGCGGGAACTGATCGCGGATGCAGGCGAACAGGCCCTTGCCATAGACCTGCCCGATCTTCGCGGACAGATAGACGACGACATACATCATCGGCAGCAGGACCGGCGCGATCCACAGGAAGGCAAGGCCGTAGCGCGCGCCCGCGCTGGCATAGGTGCCGATCGCGGAAGGATCGTCGTCGGCGGCGCCCGTCACGATGCCGGCGGCGAGCATCTTCATGAAGCCCCGGCGCGGCCTGTCCGCCGGCCTGCGGGTTTTCAGCGGGTCACGGGATTGGGCAGTCAATTTCCACCTCGAACGGGCAAAGCCGTGGTTCAACACGGCAGGCACGGCGGGAGGTGCATGGCCGTTAACCCATGATAGCGGGCCGGTTTCCACGACGCGCCGATGCCGGAATTTCGATCACATAGGTTAGCGGATCGTCCGGGTCGCGCCGGCGGTCCGGAACGCGCTCCACCGGGCGGGAATTGGGGACGGCATGGCGGATCACATGGCAGATTGGGCGGCTGCGATGCGCGCGGGGGACCATGCCGCCGCCTGGGCGATTTCGGAACGGGAACTGCAGCGGCGCGATCCCGCCCGCCGGGACGATCCGACGCTGCCCTATCATCAGCGCTGGGTATGGGACGGGCGGCCTTATGAAGGCAGGCATTGTCTGGTGCGCTGCTATCATGGCCTGGGCGACAGCATCCAGTTCGCGCGCTTCCTGCCGATGCTGGCGGCGCGCACGGCCTCGCTGACGGTGGAGATGCAGCCGCGGCTGATCGACCTCATCGCCGGACCGGGCGGCGGCATCCGCTTCGTCCCCTTTATCGACGCCCATCCGCTGCCGCAGTCGGAATGCGATCTGGAGATCACGGAACTGGACTTCGCGCTTCGGCTGACGCCCGCCGATGCGGCGATGCCCTATCTCGCGGCGGAAAGCGGCGTGCTGCCGCATGGTTGCGTCGGGCTTTGCCATGGCGCGGGACCGTGGGACCCCGCGCGGTCCATTCCGCCGCACCTGCTGGCGCCGATCTGCGCCATGGCGCCCTGCATCAGCCTGATGCCGGAGGCGACGACGCTGCCCGTGCTCAATCCGGACGGCTGCCCCTTCGACATGAAGGCGACGGCGGCCCTGGTCGCCGCGACGGATCTGGTCATCACCGTCGACACGATGATCGCCCATCTGGCCGGCGCCATGGGCAAGCCGACCTGGCTGTTGCTGAAGTCCGATCCCGACTGGCGCTGGCCGGTCGGCGCGCGCGGCACGCCCTGGTATCCATCGATGCGGATCTATGCCCAGCCCAGCGCCGGCGACTGGGAAACGCCATTGGCCGAACTGGCGCGCGACGTTGCCGCCTGTCCGGCGCTCGCAGCGGAAAGGTAGCTGAACATGGGATATATGCCGACCCCTTCCGTGCCGGTGTCCTGGGGGGAGTTGCTGGACAAGATGACGATCCTGCAGATCAAGCAGGAGCGGATCGCCGCGCCCGCCGCGCGGGACAATGTGGGCAGGGAATATCGGTTGCTGAGCGCCATCGGCGAACAGGCCCTGCGCGACGGGGCCGTGGGCGGTTTGGTCGAAAGCCTGAAGCGGGTGAACGAGGCGCTTTGGGAAATCGAGGACGCGATCCGGGGGGAAGAGGCGGCAGCGCGGTTCGGCGCGTCCTTCATCGACCTTGCCCGGTCGGTCTACCGGATGAACGACCGGCGCGCCGCGATCAAGCGGGAGATCAACCGCCTGCTGGATTCCGAACTGGTGGAGGAAAAAAGCTATGCCGCCTGCGCAGCGGACTGAGATGCGGCGGCTGGGCGTCCTGACATTCCACCGTTGCATCAACTACGGTTCCTATTGGCAGGCGCGCTGTCTGGTCGAAGGGTTGCGGCGCATGGGCGTCGAGGCCGAATTGCTGGACCATGAGTCGCCGCGAGTCACCCGGGCGGAGCTTCGCTGCGCGCTCAGCCCCACCCTGCCGCAGCGGACGCCGCGCAGCGATTTTCCGGCCTATGCCCGCAAGACCCGGAAATTTCGCGAGGCGTTCGAGCGGTTGCCGCTGTCGCGCCGCTTTCCCATCGACCGGCCGGAAGAGATGGGCGATTATGACGCCGTCATCGTCGGCAGCGACGAGGTGTGGAACCTGCGCCACCCCTGGTATGGCGGATGTTCGGCCTTTTACGGAAAGGGGGTTCGCGGGACGCTGATCTCCTATGCAGCCAGTTTCGGCAATCAGAACGCGTCGGAGGGACTGTCCGACCATTGGGCAAGCCAGATCGGCAACTTCGCCTCCATTTCCGTGCGCGACCAGAACAGCCGCCGGATGATCAGAACCGCGCTGGGTCATGACCCCGACATCGTGCTGGACCCTTGCCTGCAATTTCCCGGACCGGCGGCGCGCAGGGGCGCGTCGGGCGAAGGCTATGTGGCGCTTTACGGTCATAATTTCCCGGAGTGGTTCTGTCTTTCCGTCCGCCACTGGGCAAGGGCGCGCGGGCTCCCGATCCGCAGCATAGGCTATCGCAACGACTGGGCGGACGAGCAATGGCTGGAGGCCGGACCGCTGGAATTCGCCGAGCTGATGGCGGGCGCCGACGCCGTCGTCACCAATTTCTTCCATGGCTGCGTCTTCGCCCTGCTGAATGGGCGTCCTTTCGTCACGGCGCCCTCCGCCTACCGCATGAACAAGGTGCGCGATCTCCTCTGGGAGCTGGGCGCGGAAGGGCATATGATCCAGCCGGAGGATGATGATCGGGTCGTCGCCCGGAGCCTCGACGAACCGCCGGCATCGGCCGTGCAGCAGCGCATCGATCGATTGCGGGCGCAGTCGGGCGATTTCCTGCGGCGGGCGCTGGCGATGCCGTCATGAGCGCGGCGGCGGTCAGCCCCCGCGACATGGTTTCGTCGGGCCTCTGCATCGGCTGCGGCGGCTGCGTCGCGCAGGCCCGGCCCGAGCAGGCCCGGCTGGAGTGGAACAGGGACGGCCAGCGCAACCCGGCCGGCGATCCGGATTGGTACCGGCGGCGGAGCGAGGGCTTTTCGGCATGCTGTCCTTTTTCCCCGCACGCCATGAATGAGGATGAGATCGCCGGACAGCGCTTTCCGGCAGCGGCGGCGCAGGACGAGTATATCGGCCGGTTCGACGCCGCCTATGTCGGCCACGCCGCCGAAGCCGGCTATCGCGAAAGGGGCAGTTCGGGCGGCATGGTGAGCTGGGTCGCGGGCGAACTGTTGCGCCGGGGGATGGTGGATGGCGTGGCGCATGTGACGCGGGCCGATCCTGCGACCGAGGGGCGTCTGTTCCGCTATCGCATAGCGCGCGATCTTCCTGCTTTGTGGGAGGGCGCGCAGTCGCGCTACTATCCCGTCGACATGGCCGAGGTGCTGCGCGAGATCCGGGAGGTGCCGGGCCGCTATGCCGTCGTCGGCATTCCCTGCTTCATCAAGGCGGTGCATCTCGCCCGCGCCGCCGATCCGCTGCTGCGGGAGCGTATTGTCTTTACGCTGGGCCTGGTGTGCGGGCATATGAAAAGCCGCCATATGGCGTCCAGCTTCGCCCGGCAGATGGGTTTCGATCCCGCCGCTGTCCGGCAGATCGACTATCGCGTCAAGGACCCGGAGCGGCCGGCCAACTGGTACAGGGCGCGGCTGACCGATCGTGCCGGCGAACAGCGGATGCGGGACTGGTGGCATCTGGTGGATGGTGACTGGGGGTCGGGGTTCTTCCAGAACAGCGCCTGCGACTTTTGCGACGATGTGGTGGCAGAGACCGCCGACATCGCCTTTGGCGATGCCTGGGTGGAACCCTATTCCTCCGACGGGCGCGGCACCAATGTCGTGGTGGTGCGGTCGCCCGCGCTGCACGCGATGCTGCGCGAAGGCATCGATGCGGGAAGGCTGGCCTTGCAACCCGTCGATGCCGGTTTCGTGCGGGAAACGCAGGCGGCGGGCTTTCGCCAGCGGCGGGAAGGACTGGCCTATCGGCTTTGCTGGCGCAAGGCGGGCGTCCGGCCGCGCAAGCGCGTGCGGCCGGGCAGCGCGGGCCTGCCGTGGCGGCGCAGGATGATCTATCGGCTGCGCCACGCGATCAGCAGGGGCAGCGGCACGGTGTTCCGGCTGGCCGAGGCTCTGGGCAGGCCCGGCCTGTTCCTGCTCTGGGCGCGGGCCATGCTGAAGCTCTACCATGGCCTCGCTTATTCGCGCGGCTGGCTGGGGAAGCTGTTCGACCGTTTTGCCTGACCCTTGGCCGCAATGGTCAGGGGGCGCCTGCTGCGGGCTTACCCCTTGTCGCGTTCCACGAATTTGCTGAACCGGCTTTCCTTCCCGTCCTTCGTCTTGTCCTGATAGAGGAAGGCGAGATTGTTCTCATCGAAGATGCGGAAGAATTCATCCCACTCGATTTCGTCCAGCGCCTCATCCTTTTCGCGAAAGTCGATGCGCAGCAGGCCGCCGCCCTTGCCATTGTCTTCTGTCGCCTTGACGACTGCAGGGCGGCCGCCGCGATCCTCCACCCATTTGCGGATGGTGTCATGGTCGGTGGTCGTGTCCGATGTGCTCATGATGAATTCCTTTCCTTATCCTGTCGCCGCGGCGTAAATGCCGTCCATGATGTCGGCCACATGCGCCAGTTCTTCGCATTCCGGATCGAAGCGAGGGGAGCGCGCCAGCTTTTCGGCCCATTCCGCCGCCATTCGGCCGCCCCATGGATCGCCGGGCTCCGACAGCGTTTCCCGCGCCGTGCCGCGGAACAGCTCTGCCCGGAAGTCGTAGAAGGAGCCGCCGATGTTGCGGAATGCGGCTCCCGCCCTGTCGCCGTAAAAATCGGCGGCGATCACCGCATCCTGCCCGGCGTGGAGGTTCCAGGAGCAGGCGATCCGGACCATGCGCCCGTCCGCCAGATGCAGCGTCGCCATGCCCAGATCCTCGACCTGCCGGCCGCGATCCTCCAGCGGGCGTCCTTTCGCGAAGAGGGCGGCTTCGATCCGATCCACCTCGGGGAAGTCGAGCACCCAGAGCGCCAGGTCGATCAGATGCACGCCAAGGTCCATCATGCAGCCGCCGCCCGACAGTGCGGGATCGTGGAACCACGGCTTGTCCGGGCCATAGGCATTGTGGAAGATGAGGTCGACGGCATGGACATGGCCCAGTTGGCCGGCGCGGACATGCTCCCGCAGGGCGCGCATGCCTGCGGTGCCGCGATAGGACAGGTCGACGCCCAGCAGCCGGTCGGCCGCGCGGGCGGCGTCGATCACGGCCCGGACCTCCGCCCCGGTGCGGCCCAGCGGCTTCTGGCAGAAGACCGGGACGCCCCGCTCCAGCGCGCGGATCGACTGTTCTGCGTGGAGTGCGCTGGGAGTGGCGATGACCATGCCGTCGAGCGGCTGTTCCAGCAGCGCATCGAGCGAGTCCAGCCGCACCGCGTCGGGAGCGAGCAGGGCGGCCTCCGCGCCGTTGCCGGGCAGGGCGTCGGCAATGGCGGCCGCCTCGATCCCGCCGGTCGCCAGCATGGCCTCCATCCGGTTGCGGCCGATCCAGCCCACGCCCAGAAAGCCGATGCGCGGGCGGGTGAGGAGGGTCGGTGCAGGGGCGATAGCGGCATTCATGGGACGATGATCGCCTTTACGAAACCGTCCGGCTTGTCGCGCGTGGCGTCCAGCGCCTCGCCCAGCCGGTCGAGCGGATAGTGGTGGGTGATGAGCGGCGCGGGATCGATGCGGCCGGAAGCGACCGCCGCCACTGCTTCCCTCATTCCCTCTGCATAGGCCGCGGGATCGCGCTCATGGGCGTTGATGACGTCGATGCCGCGCCAGTTCCACAGCCACATGTTCACCTGGCGCGGCCCGTCCTGATGATAGCCCGCGACGATCAGCTTGCCGCGCTCGGCGGTGAGTTCGCCCGCCAGGTCGAGCGGCCATTGCTTGCCCACCGCCTCTATCGTCCGTTCGCAGAAGCGTCCTTGGGTGAGCGCGCCGACCCGGTCGATGATCGCCTGATGATCGTCCATCGCGATCGTCTCCGCCGCGCCATGATCGCGGGCGAGGGCGAGCGAGGAGGGGCGCCGCGAAATGGCGACGACGCGGGCTCCGGCCTCCGTCGCGAGCCGGGTGAGCAGCGCCCCCAGAAAGCCGATGCCGATGATCGCGATGGTCTGGCCGGGATGGATGTCGGCGCGGCGGAAGATGTTGAATGCGCACCCCAGCGGTTCGCCGGGGAAGGGCAGCCCGTCCAGTTCGGACGGCAGCCGCACGATGGCGCTTTCGTCCGCGAGGTCATGGTCGGCATAGCTGGCATAGGAAAGCGCCGCCACGCGGTCCCCCACCGTTACGGAGGTCACGTCCTCCCCGATGGCATCGACAATGCCCCAGCCCTCATGGCCGAGCGCACCCGGTTCCAGCGGGAAGCTTTGCCATTCCGGTCCCGCCCAGGGGGTGAGGTTGGAGGCGCAGACGCCGCATCCCTCCAGCCTTATGCGGACCTGACCGGGGCCGGGCCGCGGCATCGGAACCCGGTCGATCCGCACCGCGCCGGGGCCGGTGACAACCGCCGCGCGCATGGTCGCCGCCTTTTCGGCCGGTTCGCGCTCCGCCATCAGCAATTCGCTCATTCCGCCGCCAGCGCGATCGCGCCCTCCCCACGGATAAAGGCCTCCAGCGCTTCATGCGCCCGGTCATCCGTCATCTGCATCGGCGGATGCTTGCAGAAATAGGCGGCCGCCGGATGGATGGGGCCCCCCAGACCGCGATCCAGCGCGATCTTGGCGCAACGGATCATGTCGATGGCGACGCCCGCCGAATTGGGGCTGTCCTCCACCGACAGGCGCAGTTCGAGGTTCATCGGCACGCCGCCGAAGAGTTGGCCCTCCATGCGCAGGAAACAGACCTTGTTGTCATTCTGCCAGGCGACATAGTCGGATGGGCCGATATGGATATTCTCATCCTCCAGCCGGGTTTCCGCGACCGATTGCACGGCTTCGGTCTTCGAAATCTTCTTCGACTTCAGCCGCGAACGGTTCGACATATTGAGGAAATCGGTATTGCCGCCGGTGTTGAGCTGGTAGGTGCGGTCCAGCTTCACGCCCCGCTTGGCGAACAGGTCGGTGAGAACCCGATGGACGATGGTCGCGCCCAGTTGCGCCTTGATGTCGTCCCCGATGATCGGCACGCCTGCCCGCTCGAACCGGTCCGCCCATGCGGGGTCGCTGGCGATGAAGACCGGAATGTTGTTGACGAAGGCGACGCCCGCCTCCAGCGCGCATTGCGCGTAGAATTCCGTCGCCTGCTGCGATCCCACGGGCAGATAGTTGAGCAGCACGTCCACCTTCGCCTCGCGCAGCCGTTCGACCACCTGCGCGCGGTCGGGTTCGGCGGCGTCGGCAGGCAGGAAGGTGCGATCGTCGGGATGGTCCGCCATATGATCGGCGCAGCCGTCGAGCAGGCGGCCCATCTCCACCTTCACCCCGCTGGGGCGGACGTCGCCGCAGAAGGTCTGGGTGCAATTGGGCCGGGCGAAGATCGCTTCGGCAATGTCGCGGCCGACCTTTCGCCGGTCGATGTCCCAGGCCGCCGCCAGTCGGATGTCGCAGGGGCGATAGCCGCCCAGTTCCCAATGCATCAGGCCGCTATGGTCGTTGCTCTCGGCGCGATAGTGGGACAGGCCCTGCACCAGCGAACTGGCGCAATTGCCGACGCCGACGATGCCGATGTTGATAGGTTGCATGATGCGTCTCCGTCAGGCGGTGCGGGCGACCGGCAGGGCGGCCGATGCCGGCGCGTAGCGGTCGATCATCCAGGCGCAGAAATCCGCGAAGGCCTGCGGATCGTGGACCGCGCTGCTGTGATGGGGGGCGATGCCCAGATGTTCGGGCGTGAAGCAGAAGGTGACGGTGACGTCGAAATCGCTGAGCGCCTCCATCTGCCGGTCGAACCAGTCCACCGCATTGGGGCGGAAGCTGTCGGCCCAGCTCAGGCCGGTGCGCAACTGCCTGACGCCCAGCCGCTTCATCCAGTCGACGGCATCGTTCAGGCGCGGGTCCTCGAAATGAAACCATTGCATCAGCCCCATCTCGCCAGCGACCCTGGCATAGTCGTCCAGTGCGGGCTTGGGCGTGCCGTCGGCGCGGATCAGCCCCATGTAGAAATGGCGGTAATAGCTCGATCCTTCCGCTTCCCGATGGCGCGTGGTCGCGCCCCATTCCTGCGGCAGGTCGTAAAGGCTGTACCAATAGATGCGCGGCACCCGCCCGATCAGCAGTTCGGCGGTGCGGTTGAGGCCGAAGACCTGCACTTCCTCCGCGCCGAAGGAGCCGACGCCGACTTCCGTCACCCAGACCGGCTTGTCGGGCGCCACCGCCTCGATCTCCGCGATCCGGGCGGGCCAGTCATTGAGCGGCCAGAGGTTCCAGTCGAGCGGGAAGCCGTGCACCGCCACGACATCCACCGCGTCC
Organism: Sphingobium sp. 22B; assembly: GCF_001580035.1. Taxonomy (NCBI): domain Bacteria; kingdom Pseudomonadati; phylum Pseudomonadota; class Alphaproteobacteria; order Sphingomonadales; family Sphingobiaceae; genus Sphingobium; species Sphingobium sp. 22B. Next base: position 108,282 of record NZ_LTAB01000003.1, read on the forward strand.
AGCGCGCCATGGTCGCGCATCCGGTTCACCCAATGCGGATCGATGGGCGACATGCCGCCCAGCACGCGGGTCACGGCGGGATTGGCGTCGGCGATGGCGGCGCCCGCGCGGATCACCATGTCGGCATAGAGCGACCAGTCGGGGTCGACCTCCGGGTCCCAATGCGACTTGTTATTGGGTTCGTTCCAGATCATCGCGGCTTCGATCATGCGTCGGTTCCCTCCTCTGGCCCTTGGGCTGGATAGACGGCCGGCCTGCCCATCAGCTCCCCGAAGGGGATCGGCGCGGCGCGGCAGAGATAGACTTCCTCCTCCGGCTCGGCCTCTATGGTGAAGCCGGCGGCGCGCAGCAGCGCCTGCGCGCCGGCCTTGTTCGGGGCCCACCAGTTGGTCCAGTCATGCGCGAATTTCCGTTCGATGAAGTGCAGGCGCGGATAGGCCGGATTGTCGAAGAAGCCGGGCGGGCGGCTGGTGCCGGGGACGTGGAAGGGATGATCCTCCGGCACCAGCAGCACGTCGGACGAACCCTGCTGCATCGTCTGGAACAGCATCATGTCGCCCGCCACATGCTCGCGGATCAGGTCGAGCGCGAGCAGCGGGTGCCGCAGATGGTAGAGCACGCCCATGAAGATCACGAGGTCGAAGCGGCGACCGAGTTTTCCGACGTCATAGACGGACAGGTTGCGGAACTCGATGCCGTCATGGCCCAGCGCTTCGGCGGCGAAACGGGCCTGGGCCAGATACCGGTCGTCGGAATCGATGCCCAGGACTTCGGCTGCGCCCCGGCGTTTCATCTCGAGCGAATAGAAACCGGCGTTGCAGCCGATGTCGAGTACGGATTTTCCGGAAAGGTCTTCGGGAACGGCATCCGCAAAGCGCGCGAATTTGAAAGCCGGATAATCGCCCAGGAAATGATCCGGCGCGGTTTCCATGCCGCCGATGCGAAGATTGTGGAACCATGGGCCCAATTCTTCGATCTGGCGGCGCAATGCGTCGGTCTTGCGGTCTGCGGCGAGATTCACTGTCTTCATGCGGGTACCTCGTTCAATCGGGTCACGCTACCGCCGCCTGGTCCCAGCAGGATCGTGCTGATCGAACCGGGATCGACTTCGAACCTCAGCAGATTGTCGAGGCTGAGGCCGAGATAATGCGCGATCGTCCCGCGGATGATGTCGCAATGGGTGACGCAGAGGATGGTCGCGCCCGCCTTTTCCCGCGCGACTATTTCCAGATGCCGGACGGTTCGGGCGACCGCGCCGCCCATCGTCTCTCCGCCCGGCGTCGCGCTGGTGGAGCGGTTGCGGTTCCAATCGCGCCAGCGCGGATCTTCCTCCAGTTCCGGAAAGGACTGTCCATTCCAGGAACCGAAATCGACCTCGTCCAGATCGGGGACGATGGCGACCTCCAGCCCCAGGGACCGGGCAATGATGGAGGCGGTTTCCACCGTGCGCTGGCGCGGGCTGGCATGGACGGCGTCTATGTCGTGCAGGCCGCGCCATGCCGCGACCCCGGCTGCCTGCATGCGGCCCCGCGCAGTGAGGGGCGACGCGCCCGCCCGCCCGCTCAGCAGGCGGCCATATTCGCCATGCATCCCATGACGGATCAGGTGAAAGCAGGTGCGGGGCGGTTCGCGAGAGGAGGACAGCATCAACATAGATGCTGCTTAACAGGATTAAGAGAAGGAAAGTTCCATAGTCGTAATTCTCAAACAGGTAAATGGAAACATTATGAATAACATGTGTTTTTGCCGTATAACATGAGTTATTTTCATGAGTTTATATTGAGTAGAGATTCAAAGGTTTTCTGAAATATTTCCGGAACCTGACGGTAGAAGAAGATGTTCATGATCCCGTTGCCACGGTTGCGGGGAATATCACATCCTCGCGGCCAATCCTTGGCAAATCATCATCAATGAAGGGGAGCGGCCGTGGAAAAGATTCTTGTCACGGGTGGCGCCGGTTTTATTGGCCGGACGGTTTGCCGGGAGTTGCTGGAGCGCGGCCATGCCGTTCGCGTGCTGGACAGCATGATCGAGCAGGTTCATGGAGACATCGAGCGGCCGGCCGATCTCGATCCGGAGGTTGAGCTGATCCGCGCCGATGTGCGCAACGGCCATGCGGTGGATCGCGCCTTGCAAGGCGTCGACGCCGTCATCCACCTCGCCGCGGAAGTCGGCGTGGGCCAGTCCATGTATGAAGTGGAGCGCTATACCTCCGTCAACGACGTCGGCACCGCCGTCCTCTTCGAACGGCTGATCGACCGTCCGGTGCGGCGTGTGGTGACGGCCTCCTCGATGAGCATCTATGGCGAGGGGCTGTACCGCGACGAGGACGGCCGGATCGTCCAGGACGCGGAGCGCGGGTCGATCCGCGACAATCAGAAGGTCTGGGACCCGGTCGACCGGCAGGGCCGTCCGCTCACCCCCATCGCCACGCCGGAATGGAAGCAGCCCAATCTCGCCTCCATCTACGCGCTCAACAAATATGTGCAGGAACGCACGACCCATATCATGACCGCGCCCTATGGCATGGAGGGCGTCTGCCTGCGCCTGTTCAACGTCTATGGGCCGGGGCAGGCGCTGTCCAATCCCTATACCGGCGTGCTGGCGATCTTCGCGTCGCGCCTGCTGAACGGGCAGAAGCCGATGATCTTCGAGGATGGCGGGCAGCGGCGCGACTTCGTGCATGTCGGCGACGTGGCGCGCGCCTTTGCCGATGCGCTGGAACTGCCGCAGGCGGCGGGCGGCACCTTCAACATCGGCTCCGGGCAGGACCGCTCCGTCACGGAGGTGGCGCAATCGCTTGCGCTGGCGATGGGCCGGAACGATGGGGAACCGGAAATCGTCGGCAAGGCGCGCACCGGCGACATCCGCCATTGCTTCTGCGACACCGGCAAGGCGGAAGAGGTGCTGGGCTTCAGGGCGCGGCAGGACTTCCAGCAGGGCCTTGCCGTACTGGCCGAATGGGTGGCGCGGCAGACCGCCGACGACCGCGTCAATCAGGCGCGGGCGGAGCTGGAAGCGCGGGGGCTGGTCGCGTGAAGCGCGCCGACGGAAGGCCCGTGCTGGTCACGGGCGGCGCCGGTTTCATCGGCTGCAACATCGCCGACCGGCTGGCGGGGGAGGGCGAGCAGGTCGTCGTCTATGACTCGCTGGCCCGGCCCGGCGTCGAGCGCAACCTTGCCTGGCTGGAGCAGCGCCACGGCGCGGCGATCACGCCGGTCATCGCCGATGTGCGGGACGATGCGGCGGTGGACCGGGCGGTCGCCGGCGCAAAGGCGGTCTTCCACATGGCCGCGCAGGTCGCCGTCACCACCAGCTTCACCGATCCGCGCGCCGATTTCGAGGTGAACGCGCTCGGCACGCTCAACGTGCTGGAGGCTGCGCGCCGCCGCTCCACGCCGCCGCCGGTGATCTTCGCCTCCACCAACAAGGTCTATGGCGGGCTGGAGGACCTGGACTTCCCGTTGATCGACGGCGCCTATCAGCCGGCCTCGGAGCATCTGCGCGCCAGCGGCATCGACGAGAGCCGCCCGCTCGATTTCCATACGCCCTATGGCTGCTCCAAGGGGGCGGCGGACCAATATGTGCTGGACTATGCCCGCAGCTTCGATCTGCCCGCCGCAGTGCTGCGCATGAGCTGCATCTACGGCCAGCGGCAGATGGGGACGGAGGATCAGGGCTGGGTCGCGCATTTCCTGATCAGCGCCCTGGAAGGACAACCGATCACCCTTTATGGCGACGGCCATCAGGTGCGCGACATATTGGACGTGCAGGATGCGGTGGACGCCTATCTGGCGGTCTGGCGGCAGATCGGACGGGTGGGCGGCCGCGCCTTCAACCTGGGCGGCGGGCCGCACAATGCCGTCAGCCTGCGGCAGATCCTGGCCTTCATCGGCGTCCATCTGGGCAAGTCCATCGTGCCCGACTTCGCGCCCTGGCGGGCGGGCGACCAGCGCTATTTCGTCGCGGACACCGGCGCGGCGCGCACGGCGCTGAACCTGAAGGCGCGCAAGCCCTGGCGGCAGGGCGTCGCCGACCTGGCCCGCTGGCTGGCGGAGGAACGGGCGGAGCGCGCCGGGCCCAGGCTGATGACCGCGAGCGCGCTGTGAGGGGCGGCGGGCATCTGCTGCTGTCCGCCGACGCGGTGGGCGGCGTCTGGCAATATTCGACCGACCTCATCCGCGCGCTCCAGCCCCATGGCTATGAGGTGACGCTGGCCGTCATGGGGCCTGCGCTGAGCGAGGCCCAGCGGGCGGAGGCGGCGGCTATAGCCAATTGCCATCTGGTGGAAACCGGCCTCGAACTCGAATGGCTGGCGGCGGAAGCGGCGCCCATCGTGCAGGCCGAGGCGCGGCTGGCGGAAATGGCGGGCGACCTTCGCGCCGACGCAGTGCAACTGCATACGCCGGCGCTGGTCAGCGCCGGCCGTTATCCCTGCCCGGCGATCGCGCTGCTGCACAGTTGCGTCGCGACCTGGTGGGAAGCGGTGCGCGGCGGTCCCATGCCGGAGGATTTCAACTGGCGCACAGCGCTGGTCGCGGCCGGCCTTCGGCAGGTGAGCCGCATCATCGCGCCCAGCATGGCCTTTGCGCAGGCGGCGCGCCGCCACTATGGCGTGCTCCCCATGGCGGTCCATAATGGCCGGTCCTTTCCGGTGAAGCCGGAGGCGATGCAGGACCATGTGTTCACCGCCGGCCGCCTCTGGGACGAGGGCAAGAATGTCCGGGTGCTGGATGAGGCGGCCGCCCGCATCGCTGTGCCGTTCAGGGCCGCCGGGCCGCTTGAGGGGCCGCAGGGAGGAGCGATCGGTCTGCGTTCGCTGGTGCCGCTCGGCCCGCTCGACAGCATGGCGCTGGCCCGGCATCTGGCCAGCCGACCGGTCTTCGCCTCGGCGGCGCTCTATGAGCCCTTCGGCCTTGCGGTGCTGGAGGCGGCGCTGGCCGGTTGCGCGCTGGTGCTGTCCGATATTCCCACGTTCCGGGAGCTATGGGATGGCGCCGCCACCTTCGTCGATCCTCGCGACGCGCGGGGCTTCGCCTGGGCGATAGAGGCATTGCTGAGCGACGGCGCCGCTCGCGGGGAAATGGGCCAGCGCGCCCAAGCACGGGCGGGCGCCTACACCCCCGCCGCCACGGCCGCGCACATGGCCGCCCATTATCGCGCCGTTCAGCGGAAGGTCGCCGCATGAAGATCCTCTATTTCACCCATTCGCTGCTGTCCTGCTGGAACCATGGCAATGCCCATTTCCTGCGCGGCGTGCTGCGCGAACTCGTCGCCATGGGCCATGACGTGCTGGCGCTGGAGCCGGAGGGCAATTGGAGCCTCGCCAACCTCCTGTCCGACCATGGGGAGGAGGGGCTCGCCGCCTATCGTCAGGCCTATCCCGAACTCCGTGCCCAAGGCTATGGCATGAAGGACGATCTGGTGGCCCTGCTCGACGGCGCGGACCTCGTCATCGTCCATGAATGGAACGAGCCTTCGCTGGTCGGGGCGCTCGGCCTGATCCGGGCGGGGCGGAGCGATTTCACGCTGCTGTTCCACGACACCCATCATCGCGCCGTGTCCGATCCCGACGCGATCCGGGCGTTCGACCTGTCGGGCTATGACGGCGTGCTGGCGTTCGGCGAGGCCCTGTCGGAGGTCTATCGAAGCTGGGGCTGGGGCGAGCGCGTCTGGACCTGGCATGAAGCCGCCGACACAAGGCATTTCCGTCCCTTGCCCGGTGAGAAAAGCGGCCTCGTCTGGATCGGCAACTGGGGCGATGGGGAGCGTACCGCCGAGCTGGAGGATTACCTCTTCCGCCCGGCGAGGCAGGCGAAGCTCCCGCTCGACATCTATGGCGTGCGCTATCCTCAGGAGGCGCTGGCGACGCTGGAACGCTATGGCGTCGCCTATCATGGCTGGGCGCCCAATGCCGCCGCGCCGGCTATCTTCGCCCGCCACCTTGCCACCGTCCATGTGCCGCGCCGCTATTATACGCAGCTTCTGCCCGGCATTCCGACGATCCGGGTGTTCGAGGCGCTGGCCTGCGGCATTCCGTTGCTGTCCGCCCCTTGGGACGACAGCGAAGGGTTGTTCCGGCCCGGCGAGGATTTCCTCTTCGCCCGGACCGGCGACGAGATGAAGGGCCATATGCGCGCCATCAGCGAGGATGCGGACCTTCGCGCCAGCCTCGTCCGCAACGGATTGGAGACGATCCGCAGCCGCCATAGCTGCGCCCATCGCGCGCAGCAGCTGATGGACATCACGGCGTCGCTCGACGCGCAGCCGATCAGGAGCGTTGCATGAAGATCGCCTTTTACGGCTCCAGCCTGCTTTCCTCCTACTGGAACGGCGCGGCCACCTATTATCGCGGGATATTGGAGCAGCTTGCGCGGCATGGCCATCGCATCGCATTCTATGAACCGGATGCCTTCGACCGGCAGCAGCACCGTGACATCGACCCGCCAGACTGGGCGCGGGTGGTGGTCTATCCCGCCACGCCGGACGCGCTGAAGGGCGTGATGGACGAGGCCGCCGATGCCGATGTCGTCGTGAAGGCCAGCGGCGTCGGCGTGTTCGACGACGAACTGCTGGATGGCGTCATGCGCCGCGCCGGGCCCCATGCGCTGCGCATCTTCTGGGATGTGGACGCCGCCGCGACGCTGGACGAGATGCGCGCCGATCCGGATCATGCCGTGCGCCGCGCCTTGCCCGGACTCGACATGGTGCTGACCTATGGCGGCGGCGATCCGGTGGTGAACGCCTATCGCGGCTTCGGCGCGGTGGAGTGCGTTCCCGTCTACAATGCGCTCGATCCGCAGAGCCACCATCCCGTGCCGCCCGATCCGCGCTTCACCGCCGATCTCGCCTTCCTTGGCAACCGCCTGCCCGACCGGGAGGCGCGGGTGGAGGAATTCTTCCTGAAACCCGCCGCCCTGTCGCCCGGCCGCCAGTTCCTGATCGGCGGCAATGGCTGGGACAGCAAGGCGATGCCCGGCAATGTCCGCCATCGCGGTCATGTCTACACCGCCGAGCACAACGCCTTCAATTGCAGCCCGCTGGCCGTGCTGAACGTCGCCCGCGACAGCATGGCGCATATCGGCTTTTCCCCCGCGACCCGCGTGTTCGAAGCGGCGGGGGCAGGGGCCTGCCTGATCACCGATGCGTGGGAGGGGATAGAGATGTTCCTGACCCCGGACGAGGAGGTGCTGGTCGCCCGCGACGGGCAGGATGTGGCGGATCATCTGGCGGCGCTGACGCCGGGGCGGGCGCGGGCGATCGGGCAGGCGGCGCTTGCCCGTGTCCGGGCCGAACACAGCTATGAACTGCGCGGGCGCCAGGTCGACGAAATCCTGCGTGACCGGTCCGGGCGGCGCGCCGCCAGGCAGCATCAGATGGAGGGAGCATGAAACTCGTCGTCCTCGGCCTCAGCCTGTCTTCATCCTGGGGCAATGGTCATGCCACGACCTTCCGCGCCCTGCTCTCGGCCTTTGCCGGGCGCGGGCATGAGATACTCTTCCTGGAGCGGGACGTACCCTGGTATGCCAGCCAGCGCGACCTCATCGATCCCGCTTTCTGCCGGCTGGAATTCTACGACAGCGTGGAAGCGCTGGAAGATTGGCGGCATGAGATCGAGACGGCGGACGCGGTCATGGTCGGCTCCTATGTGCCCGACGGCATTGCGGTCGGCCATTATGTGCAGCGCATCGCGCGCGGGGTCACCGCCTTCTACGACATCGATACGCCCGTCACGCTGGCGGCGCTGCGCGAAGGGCGGTGCGACTATCTATCGGCGGAACTGATCGCGGGCTATGACTGCTATTGCTCCTTCACCGGCGGCCCGACGCTCGACCTGCTGGAGCGGCATTATCGTTCCCCCATGGCGCGGGCGCTCTATTGCTCGGTGGATGCGTCGGCCTATCGGCCGATGGACGTGCCGAAGAAATGGGATCTCTCCTATCTCGGCACTTACAGCCCGGATCGCCAGCCCACCTTGGAGAAGCTGCTGATCGAACCGGCGCGGCTGCTGCCCGACAGGCGTTTCGTCGTCGCCGGGCCGCAATATCCGGACGACATGGACTGGCCCGCCAATGTCGAGCGGATCGAGCATCTCGCCCCGCGCGACCACGCCGCCTTCTATTCCGCCTCGCGCTACACGCTGAACGTCACGCGCGCCGACATGATCGAGGCGGGCTGGTCCCCTTCCGTCCGGCTGTTCGAGGCGGCGGCCTGCGGCACGCCTATCATCTCCGACGTCTGGCCGGGGCTCAATGAACTGCTGGAGCCCAATCGCGAAATCATCTTCGCCTGGAATCCGGAGCAGGTGATCGTCGCCCTCCATGAGGATCGCGCCGATGTGGGCGAGGCCGCACGCCGCCGCATCCTGGACCGGCATATATCGGGCAGCCGCGCCGCCGAGCTGGAAAACTGGCTGCAAGAGGCCGCCCGGATGCGCACGCGGGACATGGCGGCGGCCGAATGAAGAACGACAGGACAGAAAAGGACGGAGGGTCGATGAACGGAAAGCGTGAAACAGCCCTGGTGGCCGGAGGAGCCGGCTTCATCGGGTCGCATCTGTGCCGGGCGCTGCTGGACCGGGGGCATGAGGTGATCTGCCTCGACAACCTCCAGACCTCGCGGGAGGTCAACCTGCGGATGCTGGAGGGGCATCGCGCCTTCACCTTCGTGCGCGGCGACATAGTGGACCCGCTCCCCGACGCCGTCACGCGGCGGCGTGACATCGGGCGGATCTACAATCTCGCCTGCGCCGCTTCTCCCCCGCAATATCAGGCCGATCCCGAACATACGATGCTGACCAGCGTGGTCGGAACCGATCGCCTGCTGCGGCTGGCGGAGCAGGTCGGCGCGCGCTTCCTGCTCACCTCCACCAGCGAGGTCTATGGCGATCCGGAGGCGCATCCCCAGCGCGAGGACTATCGTGGCTGGGTGAACTGCACCGGCCCCCGCGCCTGCTATGACGAGGGGAAGCGCGCGGCGGAGGCCATGGCCTTCGACTTCGCCCGGCTGGGCCGCGCCGATGTGCGGGTGGCGCGGATCTTCAACACCTATGGCCCGAACATGCATCCCGACGATGGCCGGGTGATCTCCAACCTCGTCTGCCAGGCGTTGTCGGGCGAGGCCATCACCATCTATGGCGACGGATCGCAGACGCGCAGCTTCTGCTTCGTGTCGGACATGGTGGACGGGCTGATCCGGTTGATGGAGGCGCCCTTGTCCGACATGGCGCCGGTCAACCTGGGGAATCCTGAGGAATATACCATCCTGCAACTGCTGGATCAGGTCGTGGCCGCAACCGGCACGCGGTCCCAGGTCGTGTTCCAGCCGCTGCCGGTCGACGATCCGCGCCGGCGCAGGCCGGACATCCGCAGGGCGCGCCAGTTGCTTGGCTGGGAACCGCGTGTCCCCTTGAGCGAGGGGCTGGCGATCACCTGCGCCTTTTTCGAGAAGGAGCTTTACGATCGCATGCCGGGCTTTGCATGCAGTCCTGCGTTGAGCGGCGCCTCCTTCGTGGGGGGCGCGGGCATCGCGGCCGAATGAATCCGGGCGTCAGGCGCTGCCCTGGCGGCGCCTGGCGAGCGAGGCGACGATCTCCCGGGGCGCGACCGGCTTTTGCAGCCGCAATGTATCGCCGAGATCGGGCGGTATGATCTCCTCGTCATAGCCGGTCAGGAACAGGAACGGCACGCCCCGTTCCTTCAGCAACCGGGCAAGGTCGAAGGAGGGACCGTTTCCCAGGTTGATGTCCAGCACGGCGGCGGTGGGGCGTTCCTGGCGGATCGCCGCTATCGCCTTCTCCTCGGTCGGGAAAGGCCCCATGATCCCGGCTCCCGCGCCTCGCAGCGCTTCCGCCGTATCGAAGGCGAGATAATAGTCGTCCTCGACGATCAACACCGTCTGTGCCGCAAGGTCGGTCTGGCCCATCATGCCGGGACTCAGCCTCCGTTCGCTTCGGCCGGGCTGGCCATGTGCGATCCGTCGGCGCCCGTTTCGGCAGTGCTGAAGAAGCCGCCCGCCAGAAGGATGGCGAAGGCGATCACGACCAGTAAGAGGCTGATGCCCAGAACATAGCGGGTGACATGGGTGGAAGCGCCGCTTCGCGCCTCCTGCCGTGAGACATGGGTGACGATGCGGCCGTCTTCCTCTTCCTTGTGCATCGAAAACTCTCCTTTCGTTGAGGAGAGAACAGGCGCGCCGACGGGCTGGTTCCCGGAAAGGCGCGGCCCTGGTCGATCTTTTATCCGGTTGCAACAAGGGTCTGGCCGCCACGCCCGCCATCAGCGGCTGTGGCGGAGGAACTCCGCTATGGCGCTCACATTATGGCCGACCTGCTCGACCGCCTGCTCCAGCCGCGCACGCGATGTGCTGAAACGCTGCTGCCAGTAGCGCGCATCGCTTTCCCGATCCAGCGAGACATGCTTCAGGTCCGGCGGAGCGGCAGGGGCGGCGAGGCTATGGACGTCCGTCATCGGCCTGCGTTCAGAAGGTCGAGATGATGTTTCACCACAGGCACGATCTTCGCCGCCGCGTCCTTGAGCGACCGGTCGGAACCATGGGCGGCATAATCCTGATGCAGTTGCAGCGCCTGGCTGTGAGCGGCCTTCTGCTGCTGCCAGTAGAGGGTGTCGCGGGTAGCGCCCTTCGCCTGCTTCAGCGCCCTGACCTTCGCCTGCTGATCGGGCGTCAGACTGGGCGGCGGCGCCTTGACGCCCGATGCCGCAGCCGCGCTTTTCAGCATGGCGGTGCTCTTGCCGTGATCCCCCACCATCATGGTGGCGAAGCTCTTGACCCTGGCATCCCTGGTCGTTTCCAGCACGATCTTGCTGGATGTCTGTTCGTACAGGTCGCCCGCGCCCGCTTTCCCCAGATAGGCGGTGGGCGATTCCGCCGCGGCGGCGGGCATCGCCACGGCGATCAGCGGCATCAGCAAGAGCATTTTGGACATGGTCGTTCCTCCTGCAAAGCCAGCGGTTTTCGGGGTTAGGAGGTTCCACGGCCCCACGCCCGCGCGATAACCTGCATTAGGGTGTGTGGGGATTCAGCCCATGGCGGGCTGCAAATGGCGGCTTTCTGCGCTTCCAGTGCTCACGTACTTTGAGTACGCTGCGCGCTGGTTCTCGAAAGCCACCATTTTCGCTCCACCCTGAACTGAATCCCCACACACCCTAGACAAACGGCAATTTTCCGGAGGCCGCCGGAGGGCGTGCCGCGTTCATCGGCTCTTTTTCTCGCTCCCTCCCAATTATTTGCTGCGAGGAAACATAGGTGAATCCAGCATGAACCAGAAGCGCTATGGTGGGGGCAGGTTCAATCGATATTGGTCCAGGGGGGCTTAACAGGGAGTAGTCCATGTTAAGCCAGGTTGCCGAAGGCGAAAACCAGGTTCATTTCCGAATGCATCAGTTTCTGGCCCGGGAAAATGAAAAACCCGACGCCATGCTTTATGTTCAGGAAGGGTGGGCGTGCCGATACCGGCTGCTGTCGGATGGCCGCCGCCAGATCACGGCGCTCTATCTGCCGGGCGATTATTGCGATCCGCAATGGGCGCTGGGCGGGGTGGCGTCCCAGCCTGTGGTGGCGATCACCAACGTCAGGGCGCTCCGGCTGCCCTGTCGCATACCGTCGCACGCCGGTTTCGACGGGCATAACGGCTTCTGGCAGGCGCTGTCCGGCATGATCGAACGGCAGGCCAACTGGCTTGTCACCCTGGGCCGCAAGACGGCGCTCGAACGGGTGGCGCATCTGCTGCTGGAATTGTTCGAACGCATGCGGCAGGCGGGCCTTGCCTATGGCCAGCAATGCGCCATGCCGCTGACGCAGATGGAGATCGCGGACATGACCGGGCTGACCCCGGTCCATGTGAATCGCACGCTGCAGTCCATGCGCGCGCGCGGTCTGGTCGAACTGCAATCCAAATGGCTGCGGATACCGGAGCTTCAGGCCCTGCGCGAAGTGGCCGCCCTGACCGGCCAGGACATGGCGGCCTGATCGGACGGGCGCGAACTTCTTGATGTCGCGCAACTTCTGCAACCGTCCAGCCCCGGAAAATGAGGCCCAACGGCAAAAATTGCACCTGCATTAGCATATGTTAGCGAGCGTCGGTAGGCGGCTGGAGCAAGGTGAATCCTTCTTCGTTCGAACGCCGGCGCCGGCCGGTCGACCGAAGGAGAATGAGCAGCGCCACCAAGACGACGAGTCATGACACGATCCGGGATGAATTCCTCCACCCTTATAATGAGTCCCATGCCGCACTGCTCCGTCGTTCTTCCCGCCGGGGGGAGAGCGCCGCGTCGCGACGGCCCGGTCCTGCATGCGGCAGGCCGGCATTCCGCCATGGACAGCCGGACGGCCAGCGGCGAGCATCGCGGCCGCGGCGGAGACGGCATCCCATCCCGCTCATGAAAATGCCATCACCGATCCTGTTGCCGCTGCTGGCGCGCCTTGGCGGGCGCACGGCTCTCTCGAAGGAAGACGGCGCCGCTCTGCTATCCCTGCCGCACAGCCTGCGTCATTGCGAACCGGGGAACTATATCATCCGGGAGGGCGACCGGCCGCAATCCTGCCTGATCCTGCTGTCGGGCTTTGCCCATCGCCATCGCATATCGTCCAATGGCGGCCGCCATATCGTGGGAATACATGGCCGGGGCGACATATTGACGCTGCCGCCGGTGCAGCTCTTTCCATCGGAGGATTTCGTCCAGGCGCTGACCGATGTGCGCGTCGCCGCCATTCCGCTGGAGGACGTGCTGGCGCTGATGCGCGAGCGGGCGAACATCGCCGATGCGCTGTGGGCGGAGATGACGGCCGAAACATCGGTCTTCCGCGCCTGGATCAGCAATATGGGCCGGCGGGACGCCAGGGGAAGGATAGCCTATCTGCTTTGCGAGCTGGTGATGCGCAGCTATCCGGAAGGGGGATCGGACGGGTGCCGGCTGATCCTGCCCCTGTCCCAGGTGGAGCTGGCCGACGCCACCGGCATGACCACCGTGCATGTCAACCGGACGCTGAAGGCGCTGGAAAAGGCGGGGGTGATCGAGCGCGACCGGCGGCGGATCACCATCCCCAACTGGCGCCGCCTGACCGAACTGTCCGATTTCCGCCCCCAAGCCTGGCTGGGCCGGATGGACCGGCAAGTGGAGTTGGAGGAAGAACAGGGCTAGCCGGCGGAAGGGCGAAGAAGCGCGCCGGCCATGATCCAGGTTATGGGCCGGCCAGGAACGGGGGAACGTCCGCCGCCGTTCTGTGTGCTGGGAGGCATGGCCATATGCTTCCCCTCAAGACCATGAAACCAGAGGAACCGCCGACATGCACGAACCGGAACGTCCCAGCGATCGGCGTCTCGGGCTGGCGGCGATCTGGGTGGTGGGAATGTCCTGCTGGTGATCGCCGTCGTCTTCATCGGGCGCAATTTCTGGCATCATGACGTGCTGAAGGAAGACCAGCAGACGGGCGAGAACAGGGCCGACGACCATGAGGGCCTGACGCCGAACGAAAAGCGCTGAAGCGGCGCCATGCGGCGCGTGGATGCTCTAGGGTGTGTGGGGATTCAGCCCATGGCGGGCTGCAAATGGCGGACTTCTGCGCTTCCGGTGCTCACGTACTGAAGTACGCTGCGCGCCGGTTCTCGAATTCCACCATTTTCGCCTCGCCCTGAACTGAATCCCCACACACCCTAGTCACCTGAATCCGAAGTTCGGTTGATTGTTTTTTGGCAGAAGCGTTTGACCGAGGCGAGGATCTCGTCGGCTGACTTCACCCATTTGTATGGCKGTTGCCCGGTGTCGTTTGTAGCACTTGCCGATCACCGCGCCGGTGGCGATATCGAGCGCAGCGAACAGTGATGTCGTACCGTTGCGGACGTAAGTATGAGTGCGCCGCTCGGGTACGCCGGGCGCCATGGGCAAGACCGGCTGCTCGCGATCCAGCGCCTGGATCTGCGACTTTTCGTCCACGCACAGAACGACCGCCCGGTTCGGTGGCGACATGTACAGGCCAACTATGTCCTGCACCTTGTCGACGAACAGGGGATCGCTCGACAGCTTGAATGTCTCTGACCGGTGCGGCTGCAGGCCAAATGCACCCCAGATGCGGCGGATGGTGGTGTGCGACAGACCAGACTGGGCCGCCATCGAGCGGATCGACCAATGAGTGGCATCCTTCGGCCTGGTGTTCAGCGTGCGCTCGATCACCTGAGCCACCTGCCCATCCGATACCGTGCGGGGTCGGCCCGCACGATATTCGTCAGTCAGCCCTTCAATGCCATCCTGCACGAACCGCCGCCGCCATTTGCCGACCGTATGCTCGTGGACACCAAGGCGTTCGGCAACTTCCTTGCTCTGCAGTCCCTCTGCACAGAGCAGAACCATCCGGCACCGATCGGACAGAGAACGCGGCGCTTTGTGCCGTCGAACCTGACCTTCCAGAAAGGATCGATCCTCCGCGCTCAAAACAACCAAGTCCGCTTGTTTGCCCGCCATCCCAGATGCTCCTGCTCGTCCAAACAGCACATATACAGTGATGCTTACTTTAGTTCCAGGTGACTAGCCTTGTCCACGGCGGCGCGGAACTTCGCCATGTCGTCGGCCGAACCCACTGTCACGCGCGAGACGGTAGGCCAGATCGGCCAGTTGCGCCCGATCTGCACCTTTTCCGGCGTGGCGATCAGGGCCGCCTGCATCTCCTTGGCCGGCTTGGTCTTCCAGTCGACCATGAACATATTGGCCTCGCTGCCGGGGTGCACCTCTATGCCCTTCTTGGTGAGCCAGGCGATGGTTTCCTCGCGGTTCGCGATCATTTCCGCGCGGCGTGCCTTGATGAGGCCGGCTTCGGGATAGACCGCATTGCCGCAGGCCATGGCGGTGATCGACAGACCGCCCGCCGTCGGGCCGAACAGGCTGATGCGCTTCTGCACTTCGGGGTCCGCGAAGGTCAGGCCGAGGCGCACGCCCGCCATGCCGAACAGCTTGGAGAAGGTGCGCATGACGATCAGGTCCTTGCGACCCGCCACCAGCTTCGCGGCGTTCGGGCCGTCGAACCAGTGGATATAGGCTTCGTCGACCAGCAGGAACGAATCCTTGGGCTTGTTCGCCAGCAGCCATTCGATGTCGGCCAGCGGCGTGATGGTGCCGGTCGGATTGTTGGGCGTGCAGATATAATAGAGCCCGGCATTGGGATTGGCGGCCAGCATCGCCTTGACATCGTGCCCCTTGCCAATGGCCTGGGGGGCCTTGGCGATAGGGGCCTTCAGATAATCGGCGGTGCGCCAGGCGGATTCGAAGGTCGGATCGGCGGTGACGAGGCCCTTGGTGGGCGAACAGAAGGCCGCGACCGTGCTGACCAGCGGCCCGCCCGAACCCGGCCACAGCATGATGTGCGATTCCGGAATCCCCTCCACCTTGGCGATGGTGGCGATCAGGTCGCCCTTGTAATTGTCGGGATCGTACCAGTTGCCGACGGCGGCGGCCCTGGCCGCGGCCTGAACGCCCGGTTCGAACGGGCCGGTCCAGCATTCGTTGGCGCCGATGCGCACTGCGCCCTTCACCCCGCGCGCCGCCTGCTGCTGCGCGAGGGCGGGCTGGATCAACAGGTTGCCGGCAGCCGCCCCGGCCGCCATCAGAGCGGAAATCTTGCCGATCGTGCGGCGGGAATAGCCCCGGTCGAGCAGGTCTTCGCGGGCGTCCTTTTCCAACATCATGGTCATGTCGTCTGTTCCCCTAGTTGTTCCATCAACTGCGCATATTCCACCGGGGGAAACGAAGGAGGCGGCGCATTTCCACAATGCGCCGCCTCCGGATTCCTGAAATTTATGAGCCGTTAACCTGGATCAGGCTTTCCAAACCTTGTCGATGGCATCGCAGAAGGCCTTCATCTCATCGGCCGAGCCGACCGAGACGCGCGACACGTTGGGCCAGATCGGCCAGTTGCGCCCGATCTGCACCTTTTCGGCAAGGATCGCGGCCTGCATGGCCTTGGCCGGCTTTCCCCAGTCGACCATGAACATATTGGCCTGGCTGCCGGGGATGACCTTGATCCCCTTCTTCCTGAGGTGGGCGATGGCCATTTCGCGATTGGCGACCATTTCCGCGCGGCGGGCCTTGATGAGGTCGGCCTGCGCCACCGACACGGTCCCGCAGGCCACGGCGGTCATCGGCAGCATCGCCGTCACCTGCCCGCCGTCATAGCGCATCATCTTTTCCATGATCGCGGGGCTGGCGAAGGTGAGGCCCAGCCGCATGCCCGCCATGCCGAACAGCTTGGAGAAGGTGCGCAGGATCAGCACGTCGTCGCGGCTGGCCGCCATCTTCGCGGCGTTCGGGCCATCGAACCAGTGGATATAGGCTTCGTCGACGACCAGGATCGCGTCCTTCGGCTTGTTGTCGGCCAGCCACTGGATGTCGGCCAGCGGGGTCATCGTGCCGGTCGGATTGTTGGGCGAGCAGATATAATAGACGCCCGCATTGGGATCGGCCGCCAGCATCGCCTTCACGTCATGGGCATAATCCTTGGTGAGCGGTACCTTCGTCACCTTCGCGCCCAGCCAGTCGCCGGTGCGCCAGATCGCCTCATAGGCAGGGTTGCCGGTGACGATGCCGCGCGTCGGCGATGCATAGGCGACGGCGACGCGGCTCAGCGGATCGCTGGAGCCCGGCCAGGCGGTGATGCGGTCGGCCGGGATGCCCTCCACGGCGGCGACGGCGGCGAACAGCTTCGCATGTTCGTCATTCGGTTCGTAGCGATTGCCTTCCTGCACCAGCTTGAACGCGGCTTCGGCGGCGACGGGGAAGGGACCGGTCCAGCATTCATTGGCGCCGATGCGCACCGCGCCTTCCACCGGCTTCGCCGCCTGCTGCGCCATGGCGCCGGTGACGCGCAGGGCGGCCGCGCCCGCGCCCAGCAAGGCCGCGACCTTGCCCATCTGGCGGCGGGAATAGCCGCGGTCGATCAGATCCTGTTCGAAGGCTTTAGTATCGATTTCTGCCATATGCTCGTCTCCCTGACTCGCTGACTTTCGAGATTTTAAGGCTGTAAACGAAAGCCTCGTCCATTTCCGCCATATCCATAGACGGAAAATCCGCTGGAACCGCGCATATTCGCCTTGGAAAGCGGACGCGCGATCTGTTAGCGCTTGGCACATGCCCAGCACGCCCGCCGCCGCCGCCCGCCAGATCCTCATCCGCCTGCAGGAAGTCATGGCCGCGCGCACCAGCGCGCAGGCGAAGCTGAACAAGGTGGTGGAGATCATCGGGGAATCGCTGTCGAGCGAGGTCTGCTCCATCTATCTGGTGCGCGAAGGGCTGCTGGAACTGTTCGCGACGCGGGGCTTGAAGCAGGAGGCCGTGCACGTCACCCGCATGGCGATGGGCGAGGGTCTGGTCGGCATGATCGCCACCAATGTCGAGACGCTCAACCTGGACGAGGCGGCCTCGCACCCCGATTACAGCTATCGCCCGGAAACGGGGGAGGAACTGTTCCATAGCTTCGCCGGCGTGCCGATCGTGCGGCGGGAGCGCGCCATCGGCGTGCTCTGCGTCCAGCATGTCGAGCCGCGCCGTTATGAGGAGGTGGAGATCGAGGCGCTCCAGACCGTGGCGATGGTGTTGTCCGAACTGATCGCCAATGCCGAACTGGCCGACGATGGCCCGACGGACTCGCGCGTGCAGGATACGGGCACGTCGGTCCTGCACGGGTTGCAGCTTGTCATGGGCATGGCGCGCGGCCATGCGGTGTTCCACCAGCCGCGCGTGCATATCGAACATACCGTCGCGGAGGATACGGAGGCCGAGCGTCAGCGCGTGATTTCCGCCTTCACCAAGATGCGCGAGCAGATCGACCGGATGACCGGCACGGCCGAGTTCGGCACGGAGGGCGAGCATCAGGAGGTGCTCGAAACCTACAAGATGTTCGCCTATGACGAGGGTTGGATCAGGCGGATCAACGAGGCGATCGACAGTGGCCTGACCGCGGAGGCCGCCATCGAGCGCGTGCAGCAGCGCACCCGGATGCGCATGCGCCAGATCGACGACCCGCTGCTTCAGGACCGGATGCACGATCTGGAGGATATGGCGAACCGGCTGCTGCGCATCGTGTCGGGGCAGTTGGGAACGGCGGCGCAACTGGGATTGCGGCAGGACGCCATATTGATCGCGCGCAACCTGGGACCGGCGGAACTGCTGGAATATGACCGGCGGCGCCTGAAGGGCGTGATCCTGGAAGAAGGGTCGCTGACCGCCCATGTCACCATCGTGGCCCGGGCCATGGGCGTGCCGGTGCTGGGCCGCGTGCGCGACATCCGCCATCAGGTGAACGAGGGCGACCTGATCCTGATGGATGTGGGCGCCAACGCCCTGCTGATCCGCCCGACGCCCGACATGGACGAGGCGTTCGAGAACAAGCTGCATGTGACGCAGAAGCGCCGGGCCGAATTCGCGGCGATGCGCGACCTGCCCTCCGTCACCGTCGACGGCCAGCGGATCGAACTGATGGTCAATGCCGGGCTGCGTGAGGATGCGCAGGCGCTGGACATCGTGGGGGCGGACGGCATCGGGCTCTTCCGCACCGAATTCCAGTTCCTCGTCTCCGCCACTTTGCCGCAGCGGGAAAAGCAGCAGCGGCTTTATCGAGACGTCCTCGATGCTGCGGGCGACCGGCCGGTGATCTTCCGCACTGTCGACATCGGCGGCGACAAGGCGTTGCCCTACATGTCCCGCGACGATGAGGAGGAGCTGGAGGACAATCCGGCCATGGGCTGGCGCGCCTTGCGGCTGGCGCTTGACCGCGACGGCCTGATGAAGGCGCAGGCCCGCGCGCTGCTGGAGGCGGCGGCAGGCAAGGTGCTGCACGTCATGTTCCCGATGGTGTCGGAGCCCTGGGAATATGAGCAGGCGAAGGCGCTCGTCGAACATCAGCGCGAATGGCTGGTGGCGCAGAAGAAGAAGCTGCCGGTCGCGGTGCGCTATGGCGCGATGCTGGAGGTGCCCGCGCTGGCAGAGGTGCTGGACCTCCTGCTGCCCAGGCTCGATTTCCTCTCCATCGGCACCAATGACCTGACGCAGTTCCTGTTCGCCGCCGACCGCGCGCATCCGCGCCTGGCGGAGCGCTACGACTGGCTGAGCATCGCGATATTGCGCTTCCTGGACCGCGTGGTGCGCGCCTGTGAAACCTATGAGGTGCCGGTCGGCGTCTGCGGCGAAATGGGCGGGCGCACGCTGGAAGCGATGGCGCTGATCGGCCTTGGCGTGCGGCGCCTGTCGATCACCCCGGCATCGGTCGGCCCGGTGAAGGCGATGATCCGGACCATCGATGCTGCGGAACTGCGCCGGTTCATGCGCGATCTGCTGGACAAGGGCGTGACGGATATTCGTTCGGCGCTGGTCGACTGGGCCGGCGAACATGCTATTGAATTGAATTAATGGGGATCGCGGCGGTGCATCCCGCCTTTCCGGGGCGGCGCGGCGTTGACAATCCCCGTCCCGCAATGAGACAAGGCCAGCCTTCAAAAGTCGCGGAGCAGCATGGCAGAAGAACCTGAACTGGAACCCGGCGTCGCGGCGCCGGAACGGCAGCCCAATACTCCGGGGGCGCGCCTGCGCGCCGCGCGGGAGGCGCAAGGACTGTCGATACAGGATGTCGCCACGCGGACGCGCATCGCCCAGCGGCAGTTGGAGGCGATAGAGCGCGACGATTATGCCGCCCTGCCCGGCATTCCCTATGCGGTGGGCTTTGCCCGCGCCTATGCCCGCGCCATCGATGTGGACGAGGTGGCGATCGCCGCCGACGTGCGCAACGCGGTGCATAATTCCGACCTTGGCAGCAACCGCTATGAGGCGTTCGAGCCGGCCGATCCGGCGCGGGTTCCCTCGCGGGCCCTGGCCTGGACGGCGGCGGCCATCGTCGTGATCCTGGTCGCCGGCTTCGCCGTCTGGCGCACGCAGGTGATGACGCCGCCGACAGGCGAGGAGATCGCCGCGCAGCAAAGTGCCCCCGCGCCCGCGACCGCGAAGCCGGCAGCAGGCGCGCGCCCGGCGCCGCCGGTGGTGCAGACCGTGCTGTTCACCGCCAATGACGATGTCTGGCTGCGCATTTATGACGAGGCGGGAGAGAGGCTGAAGGACGGGCTGATGAAGAAGGGGGAAAGCTTCACCCTTCCCGCCAATGCCCGCAATCCGATGATCCTGACAGGCCGGCCGCAGGCGCTGACCGTGACGGTCGGCGGCAAGCCGATTGCGCCGCTGGGGCCGCCGGACCGGACCATTGCCGATGTGCCGGTCAATGCGGAGGCGCTGCTGGCGCGGGCTGCGCCTGCCGCGGCGCAGGGGCAGGGTCAGGGGCAGGCGGCTCCGGCCTCCACGGCCCCGGTTCCCACGGGTCCGGCCGCTCCGGTGCCTGCCGCACCAGCGCCCGCTGCGGCCGACTGATCCGTTCAGGGGCGATTCAGCGGAATTTGGCGCAAAGTCGCGCTTTACCGGGCGGATTATCGCCCTATGGTTAACACCGGATATAAGTCGGGGATCATCCATGCGTAACGCTTTTTTCGCGACGGCTGCACTGGCGCTCATTGCGCTCGCGCCGCCGCTCGCGGCCCAGAATGTCAGCGTCGATGTTCGGGTCGACCGTCTGGAAAAGGAAATGCGCGCGGTCCAGCGCAAGGTGTTCCCGGCCGGCGCGCCGCTGGAGGCGGAGATCACGCGTCCCGCCGCGCCGGCCGTGGTGCCGGGATCGCCTGCCTCCACGCCGGTGGCGGATCTGACGGCGCGGGTGAATGCGCTGGAATCGCAACTGGCCTCGATCACCGGGCAGGTGGAGGAAAACAGCTTCAAGCTGAAGCAGTTGGAAGAGGCGTTCAACCGCTACAAGGCGGAACAGGAAAGCCGTGCCGCGCCCGCCGTCGTGCCGCCGGCGGTCGGCCCCTCCGCCTCGGCCGCTCCGGCCTCCACCACCGCATCGGCGCGGCCAGGTACGCCGCGCCCGGCCGCCAATGGTGCGAGCGAGGAACGAAAGACCGCCGTCGCCGCGATCGAGCGGCCCTCGACGGGTAATGAGGCCGACGACGCCTACACCTATGGCTTCCGCCTGTGGGACGCGAAATTCTATCCGGAGGCGCAGGCGCAGCTGAAGGCGACCGTGGATAAATATGGCGCCAGTCCCGTCGCCAGCAAGGCGGCGAACCTGCTGGGCCGCGCCTATCTGGACGACGGCAAGCCGGCGCTGGCGTCGGTCGCCTTCTATGAAAATTACCAGAAGCGGCCCAAGGGCGACCGTGCGGCCGACAGCCTGGCCTATCTGGGCGAGGCGCTGATCCAGCTCAAAAAGCCCGCCGACGCCTGCAAGGTCTATGCGGAACTGGAGCAGGTCTACGGCGCCAGCCTGTCGAACGGCCTGCGCGGCATGATGGACAAGGGCCGGACCAGGGCCAAGTGCACCGTCTGAAGTCCCCATGGCCGAGGGCGATCCCGTCGCGGAACTGAGCCGGGCGATGATGGCGCTGGTCGGGGATGCCGACGGCGCTCGTTTCGGCGTGGCGGTTTCCGGCGGGCCTGACAGCATGGCGCTGCTCGACCTCGCCGCGCGCGCCTTTCCGGGGCGTGTCGAGGCGGCCACGGTCGATCATGGCTTGCGCGAGGCTTCGGCAGCGGAGGCGGCGATGGTGGCGGACTGGTGCGCAGGCGCCGGGATCGCGCATGCTACCCTGCATCCCACCGGCGCGGTTCGCGGCAATGTTCAGAGCTGGGCGAGAGCGCAACGGTACAGGCTGCTGGAAGGCTGGCGGGCAGCGCGGGGGCTGGATTGGCTGCTGACGGCGCATCATGGGGACGACCAGTTGGAAACGCTGCTGATGCGGCTCAACCGGGGCGCGGGCGTGGGTGGGCTGGCCGGCGTGCGGGCGCGGCAGGGCGTGGTGTTGCGGCCGCTGCTGGGCGTGCGCAAGGCCGACTTGCTCGCCTATGCGCTGGAACGCGGCCTGCCCCATGTCGACGATCCGTCGAACAGCGATTCGCGCTTCGACCGGGCTGCCCTGCGCATCGCGCTGGCCGGTGTCGACTGGATCGACGCCGCGGCGGCGGGACGCAGCGCGGCGGCTCTGGCCGAGGCGGAGGAGGCGCTGGACTGGACGGTCGACGATCTGGAAGCGCGCCATGTGCACGCGGGTGGAGGCGGGCTGACGCTGGACCGGACCGACCTGCCCCGCGAATTGCTGCGCCGCCTGATCCTCCGCATGATCGCGCGATTGCAGCCGGATGCCGCCCCGCCACGCGGGGAAGCGGTGGACAGGCTGGTCGCGGCGGCGCGCCGGGGCGAGAAGATGAGCATCGGTCGCCTCATCCTGAAGGGCGGGGCCTGCTGGACTCTGACGCTGGCGTCCCAGCGACGCTGGCAATGATCGTTACGGAAAGGTTCCACGGCTTGGCGCATCCGTCGAACAATCCGTCGATTTGATCGGGCGCAATGACCTTTCCTTAACGCCTATGTTGGTTAATGAGGCCAGTTGAGCGTGGGAATTTTCGATTCATGTTTGAATTTGCGGCGGTGACCTATGGCCTGCTGGCCAGCGTCATTCTTTCGGCGGCGCAGCGTAATCACCGGATGGAGCGACCCCATCCGCCGATGCTGCTCTATACCGGCTATATGCTTTGCGGTCTGTCGGCGGGGGTCGCGGTGATCCTGGCCTATATCGCCCTGTCGCAATTTATCGGCGGCTGACCTTAGCAGGCGCGCGCTTGCGATTTTGCTGCGGCATCCTATCTTGCCGGGTGAAAGAGAGTGGTGAATGAACGACGAGAAGGACCCGCAGGGTAATCCCTGGATCAAGAGCGCGATGATATGGGCGGGGGTGATTGTCGCCCTGCTGCTGTTCGTCTCCATGTTCGACAGCCGCACGGCGTCGACCGCCGGGACCGGCATCGCCTATTCCGAATTCCGCGCCAAGGTGCAGGAAGGCCAGGTCAAGGATGTCGCCATCGCCACCGACCGGATTTCCGGCACGCTGAGCAGCGGGCAGAAATTCAGCACTGTCCCGGTGAACGACCCTGGCCTGACCGGCCTGCTGGACGACTATAATGTCAAATATTCCGGGCAGGCGGAGGAACAGCCGAGCTTCTGGATGATCCTGATCTACCAGTCGTTGCCGTTCCTGCTGATCCTGGGCATCGCCTTCTTCGTGCTGCGCCAGATGCAGAAGGGCGGCGGCGCGGGCGGGGCCATGGGCTTCGGCAAGTCGAAGGCCAAGCTGCTGACCGAAAAGCACGGCAAGGTGACGTTCGATGACGTCGCCGGCATTGATGAAGCGCGTGAGGAATTGCAGGAAATCGTCGAGTTCCTGAAGGACCCGAGCAAGTTCGCGCGGCTGGGCGGCAAGATTCCCAAGGGCGCCTTGCTGGTCGGCTCGCCGGGTACAGGCAAGACGCTGCTGGCCCGCGCGATCGCGGGTGAGGCGGGCGTGCCTTTCTTCACCATTTCGGGTTCGGATTTCGTAGAGATGTTCGTCGGCGTGGGCGCGAGTCGCGTCCGCGACATGTTCGAGCAGGCGAAGAAGAATGCGCCCTGCATCGTCTTCATCGACGAAATCGATGCGGTCGGCCGCCATCGCGGCGCGGGCCTCGGCAACGGCAATGACGAGCGCGAGCAGACGCTGAACCAGCTTCTGGTGGAGATGGACGGTTTCGAGGCGAATGAGGGCATCATCATCGTCGCGGCGACCAACCGTCCCGACGTGCTGGACCCCGCGCTGCTGCGTCCGGGCCGTTTCGACCGGCAGGTCGTGGTGCCGCGTCCCGACATCGAGGGGCGCGAGAAGATTCTGGCCGTGCATATGAAGAAGGTGCCGCTGGCGCCGGACGTCAATCCGCGCACGATCGCGCGGGGCACGCCGGGCTTCTCCGGCGCCGATCTGGCGAACCTCGTCAACGAAGCGGCTTTGATGGCTGCCCGCCGCGGCAAGCGTCTGGTCGCCATGGACGAGTTCGAGGCGGCCAAGGACAAGGTCATGATGGGCAGCGAGCGCCGCTCCATGGTGATGACCGACGATGAGAAGAAGATGACCGCCTATCATGAGGCGGGCCATGCCATCGTCGCTGTCCATGAACCGGCCTCGGACCCCATTCACAAGGCGACGATCATTCCGCGCGGCCGCGCGTTGGGTATGGTGATGCGCCTGCCGGAGCGGGACAGCTACAGCTATCACCGCGACAAGATGCACGCGAACATGGCCGTCGCCATGGGCGGCCGCGTGGCCGAGGAGATCATCTTCGGCTATGACAAGGTGTCGTCGGGCGCTTCGGGCGACATTCAATATGCCACCAAGCTCGCGCGCGACATGGTTACGCAATGGGGCATGTCCGACAAGCTCGGCCCCCTGCAATATGAAGAGCAGCAGGGCGAGACATTCCTCGGTTATTCGCAAAGCCAGCGCGTCCATATGTCGGACGAGACGGCCAAGCTGATCGACAAGGAAATCCGCGGGCTGGTCGAGCAGGGCTATGCGCGGGCGCAGGAAATCCTGAAGGGTCATGAGGACCAGCTTCACCTGCTCGCCAATGCGATGCTCGAATATGAGACGCTGAGCGGCGAGGAGATCAAGACGCTGCTCGACAAGGGCGAGATCACCCGTGACGACGGCACGACGATCAAGCCGTCCGCGATCCCGGCGGCCGGGTCTTCGATCCCGAAGACGCGCCGGCGCAAGGGGCCATTCGGTGATCCGTCGCCTGCGGGCGCCTGACCGGGTTTATGGATTGGGAAAGGGCGCTGCCGGGAGGTGGCGCCCTTTTTCATGGGTTGCGGGGCGGGGTGGCTTTTGGCCAGGCCAAGACATTCCCCCTCCCGCCTGCGGGAGGCGTTAGGGGTGGGCTGGCGCGACATCTGCGTCGTTTTGCAACCCCTAACCTGGAAGCTCGCTTCGCTCGCGCCCACCCCCTAGCCCCCTCCCGCCTGCGGGAGGGGGAATGAGGGGCTTCAGCCTCAATCCCGTTTCAATATGTGCATCGCCAGCACCGTCATGGCTTCGCTGGCGGTGGCGATCACCTGGTCGGCCTGGGGCGCCCAGAAGGGACTGTGCAGCGACGGCAGGCTGACCTCACCGGTCTTCGCCTTCGCCATCTGGTCTGCCGGCACGCCGCCGACCCAGAAGATGAAGCTTTCGATGCTCTTGTCGGCGCGGTAATAGCGGCCAAAATCCTCTCCCGCCATGGAGGGTCTGGTTTCGCTGACGGTGCCCTCGGGGAAATGGGCTTTCAGCACGTCCGCCATCCGGTTGGCGAAGGCGGGCGGATTGTAGGTGGAGGGCGTGAATTCGTCCTTTACGGAGATCACCGGCATCCTGTCGTCCGGCACGCCCGCCGCAATGGCTTCCCCGCGGGCGACGCGTTCTATGCCCCGGATCAGCTTTTCCCGGGTTTCATCGGAATAGCTGCGCACGGTGAGCAGCATCTTCGCGTCGTCGGGAATGACATTATGCTTGGCGCCGCCCATGAAGCTGCCGACGGTGACGACGGCCGGGTCGAACGGGTCCTGTTCCCGGCTGACCAGCGTTTGCAGCGAGGTCACGATCCGCGCGCCGATCACGATCGGGTCGCGCGTCGTCTGCGGATAGGCGCCATGGCCGCCCACGCCCCGCACCAAAAGGTCGACGCTGTCCACATTGGCGAGTGCGAAGCCCGGCGTATAGCCGATCTTCCCCGCCTCCAGATTGGCGGCGTCGTGGAAGGCGATGGCATGGGTCGGGCGCGGGAAGCGGGTGTAGAGCCCATCCTCCAGCATCAGCCGCGCGCCACGGCCCACTTCCTCGGCCGGTTGGAGGATCATCACCAGCGTGCCCTTCCATCCCTCCTTCATCGTGGAGAGCAGCCGCGCGGTTTCGATGAAGGCGGTCATGTGCGTGTCATGGCCGCAGGCGTGCATCACGCCGGTTTCGGTGCCGTCGGCGGTCTTGGCCTTCACCCTGGAGGCGAATTCCAGCCCCGTCTGCTCGGTCACGGGCAGTCCGTCCATGTCCGCGCGGATCAGCAGCACCGGGCCGGAGCCGTTCTTCAGTACCGCGACCACGCCCGTTCCACCGACCTTTTCGGTGACGGTGAATTTCATCGCCTTCAACCGCCGGGCGAGCTTGGCGGCGGTGGCGCTTTCCTGTTCGGACAGTTCGGGATTGGCATGCAGGTCGCGATAGAGGGTCATCAGCCCATCCATGTCCTTCGCGATGGTCGCTGCGATGGCATTGGGCGGCGTCGCGGGCGTCGCCCCATTCACAGGCGCGCCAGGGGACTGGGCATGGGCAATGGAGATAAGGCTGGCGGCGGCCATGACGGCCGTCAACGCATGACGCATCGATGGGTCTCCCTGATGGAAGAAGCAACCATAAGCGGATTTGCCGCGCCTTTTAAGGGGCTTCGGCATGTCCAGCCTGTTTCCCCCAAGCAAAAGCGCCCGCCGTTGCCGACGGGCGCTCCTGCCGATGCCATGGGAGGGATCAGAAGTGGAAGATCACGCCAGCCGTGGGCCGGAAGCTGTCGAAATCATAGGTTTCGGTCTGGAAGCGCAGGCGGATGCCGCTATTGCCCGTGACGCCGCCCAGACCGATGTCCTTCGGGCCGACCTCGACGCCCAGGCCGTACATCCAGTCCTTGCGGTCCGGCCAGCCGCCCTTGCCGTTGACCCACTGATAGCCGGCCGACGCGAAGATCATGCCGCTTTCACCGGCCCGCGCGCCGAAACGGCCCTTCACCCCATATTCCCAGTCAATGTCGCTGAAACCCTTGGTCGCATTGCCCTCGACGCCCACGAAGACGGGACCGAGCGGCACGTTGACGCCCGCGACGCCGCTGATGATCGCGCCGTTCATGATCGTCTCGCCGGGCACGCTGCCGAATTCGGTGCCACGGTCGAAGGTGTGATAGCCGCCCAATATGCCGACATAGGGTTCGACGCCGAAGGCCTGGGTGCCGTCGGGCGCCGTTTCCTCCTGCGCGGACGCGACGGAAGGCAGCGCCGCAACAAGTGCGGCCGCAACGAGATATTTCTTCATGAGGAGTCCCTTTTCCAATTTCGCCGCATGGCGTGTCGGAGGGGATAACCTGCGCTGGTCGCATCAGGTTTCCTCAATGAAAACAAATCCTTCCCGCTGTCCCCAATATGACACAATCCATGTTAAGGAATTGCGCGCCGATGACCGGGATGGATATGGCTATTGCGCGGTCCAGCCGCCGTCGATGCTCATATTGGCGCCGGTGATGTTCGCGGCGGCATCGCTGCACAGATAAAGCGCCATGGACGCCACCTGATCGACCGTGACGAACTGTTTGGTCGGCTGCCCAGCCAGCAGCACGTCGTTCATCACCTGCTCCCGCGTCATGCCGCGCGCCTTCATCGTGTCGGGAATCTGGTTCTCCACCAGCGGCGTCCACACATAGCCGGGCGAAATGCAGTTCGCCGTGATGCCGAAGGTCGCCAGCTCCAGCGCCAGCGTCTTGGTGAAACCCGCCAGGCCATGCTTGGCCGTCACATAGGCGCTCTTATAGGGAGAGGCCGTCAGCGAATGCGCCGAAGCCGTTTGGATGATCCGTCCCCATTTCTTCTCCTTCATGAAGGGAATGGCGAGACGGGACGTGTGGAAGGCGCTGTTGAGGTTGAGCGCGATGATGAGGTTCCATTTGTCGACCGGGAAATCCTCGACCGGCGCGACATGCTGCACCCCTGCATTGTTGATGAGGATGTCGACGCCGCCGAATGCGTCCGCCGCCTCCTTCATCATCGCCTCGATCTGCTCGGTTCTGGTGAGGTCATGGCCGCTATAGAGCGCCTTCGCCCCGCTCAACGCCTCCAGCCCGGCGCGTTCCTTCTCGATCGCGTCCGCATCTCCGAAGCCGTTGATGACGACATTCGCGCCTTCCCCGGCCAGCGCCTTGGCATAGGCAAGGCCGATGCCGGAGGTCGATCCGGTGATGAGGGCGGTCTTGCCGGACAGGAATTGGCTGCTCATGCCTGCTTCTCCTTGAGATGGTCGGGGGCGTCGAGGTCGAAGGTGGAGCTTTTCCCGTTGACGATGTTGCGGGCGATGAGGTCGCCCTTGTGCATCACTTCCTCCACCGCGTCGCGGCCCTGCGCCCAGTGGTCGAGCATGGTGGAGCGGGAAAATTCGAAGTCGCGCGCTCCGCTTTCCCACGCGCGGCTGCGGTAGATGAGGTGGACGATGTTGACCGAACCCACGTCCAGCAACTGGCGCAGCCGCTGTGCGTCCGCGTCCTCCTGCAATTCGGGCGGCAGTTTGTCGAGCAGGGCGCGGATCGCCTTATGCTCCTTGCGCAGCCGCAGATACTGGTCCGTCACCTGGCGGGTGCGGCTGGAATATTGAATGTCCTTGGTCCGGGAATAGACATCGGTCATCTGCCGGGGCATCGGCCCTTCGGCGGGGAACAGGTCGACCTGGAACACCAGCATATCCTCGCTCTGATGGTCCAGCACATGGGCGAGCGGGGTGTTGGACACGATGCCGCCATCCCAATACCAGCGCCCGTCGATCTCGATGGGCGGCAGGCCCGGTGGCAGAGCGCCCGACGCCATGATGTGGCGCGCGTCGATCCGGGTGTTGCCGCCCCGGCCGCGCGTATCCCAATAAGCGAAATTGCCGCTTTCCACATCCACCGCGCCCACCGACAGCCGCACCGGCCCGTCATTCAGCAGGTCCCAGTCGATGCAGGCGTCCAGCGTGTCCTTCAGCGGCGCACTGTCGTAGAAGCTGATCGCGCCGGCCGTCCCTTCCGGCATCAGCGGCGCGGGCCAGAGGCGTGGGCGGAACATGCCCGGCACGCCGAAGGTCGCGACCGTGCCCGCCGCCATCAGATGAGCGGCCTCGCGGATATGGTCGATTTCCGGCAGGACGACATTGGGCATGCCGCCGGAGACGGTCAGCCAGAATTTCTTGAGCCGGCTGAGGCGCTTGTGCGGCGGATTGCCGGCGATGATGGCGGCGTTGACCGCGCCGATCGAAATGCCCGCGACCCAACTGACGTCGATTCCCAACTCGTCCAGCCGCTGATAGACGCCCGCCTGGAAGGAGCCGAGCGCTCCGCCGCCCTGCAGCAACAGGGCGACTTCGCGGGGGAGGGGAAGCGGCATATTGGCGCGCCTGCGCGGCTGGGATTCGGTGTCGGCCATGTCGCAGCGCAATATAGAATAGTCTTCCGGCATTCCAACTGAATGTCTCGTTACATTCTCTTCATGGAACGGTGCGCTCGCCGCAACCCGCATTGCATCGGGGACGTTTCCACCGGCGACGGAATGGAATAGGCAGGGCAAGGAAAGAGAGGGACGAGATGCGGCTCGACGACGAACGGGAAAGCACCAATTTCGAGATCCAGGAGGGTCGCGGCGGCTTCGGCGGCGGGATGGGCGGTGGTCTGGGCCTGCTGCTGCCGCTGATCGGCAGCCGTTTCGGCTGCGGCGGGATTGTCGTGGTGCTGATCATTCTGGCGGTCATGGGCGTCAATCCCCTGAGCCTGATGGGGGGTGGCGGCCAGATGCCGCAGGGGAGCGAGGTCAGCCGCGACACCTCCAAACTCAGCGATATACAGCACTGGTCCCTGAAGGTGCTGGGATCGACCGAGCGCGTCTGGGGCCCGCTTTTCCAGCAGGCCGGCCGGCAATATCAGCCGACGGTCCTTTACTTCTATTCCCAGAGCGGCGTGTCCGGCTGCGGCGCGGCGCAAAGCGCCATGGGCCCCTTTTATTGCCCCAATGACCGCAAAGTGTATCTCGACACCGACTTCTTCACCGAACTGCGCCAGCGCTTCGGCGCCCCCGGCGATTTCGCCCAAGCCTATGTGATCGCGCATGAAGTCGGCCATCATGTGCAGGATCTGGAGGGAACTTTGGGCGAGGTGAACCAGCGGCAGCGCGCCGTCAGCGAGGAACAGGGCAATGCGCTGCAGGTGCGGGTCGAATTGCAGGCGGACTGTTATGCGGGCGTCTGGGCCAAGCGCACCGGCCTCATGGAATCGGGCGATCTGGAGGAGGGGATGAAGGCGGCGCAAGCCATAGGCGACGATACGCTGCAAAAGGCGGCCGGCCGCCGTCCCGTGCCGGAAAGCTTCACCCACGGCACCAGCGAACAGCGTATGACCTGGCTGCGCAAGGGACTCGACAGCGGCGATCCCGCGCAATGCGACACCTTCAAGGAAATATGAGGTCCGGCCTTATTCGGGCACCTCGTCGGACGGCTGCACGCCTTCGACCGGCGTCGGGTTCGATACGGGCGCAGCGGGCAGCCCTGCGCCCGGGGCGAGGAAGGGTCTGCCGGCTTCGGGCATGGGCTGGCCCAAGTCCGCAGCGCCCGGATCTTGGGCGCCGCTATCTTGGGGCGGCGTTGGCGACGGCGCGGCCTGGGCGGGCATCACCACGGGCGCTGAAGCCGGAACAATCGCAGCGGACGGCACGGCCTGACTGGATTGGGGCACGAAGCTTTCCACCGTCAATACGATGATCGGAGCCGCGATCAGGGTCACGGCGGCAAAGGCCTTGTAGATCATGGGGCGCGTCCATTCATGATCACGTCATCATAGGCGCGGATCGTAAATAAAATGCTGTCGCCCCCTTTGGAGGTGGCTGGCCTGATTGCGGCGATCCCCCCGACGCCCCGCTCCTCCGCAGGAGCGCGGTGGGTCTGGGCCGATCCGACGGAAACTAATGCCGGTCGAGTTTCTCCAGCAGGTCCAGCATGTCGTCCGGAACAGCGCCGCTACCCGCACGGAAGGTCGAACGCAACGCATTGCCGATGCCCTCATAGGGCTGCGGAACGCCGATATTCAGGACGCGGCGGATCGCGCCATCCTGAATCCGGGCCGACCGGCTGAGGGGTTTTCGTTGCATTTCCATGGTAAGATAACTGCCAAGCGGCGCAAAAGTTTCTGGTGTTCGTCGCAATGGCACGCAATATCGGCTCCATTATGGGAGATTCATGGTGACGGACCGTTTGGCGGTCGCGGCAAGGATCAGGGCGCATTCGCCTTTCCTGGCCCGGCAATTGGATCGCTTTCCGGATGTTGCCGATCTGGTGGAGAGCGGAGATTTCGAGGGGGCCTGGGCCGCCGCGCAGCAGGTGGCGGCGCCCGATGACGGCATTGCCCGGTCGCTGAGGCGCAGGCGTGGCGCGGTGGCCCTGGTGACCGCAGCCGCCGATCTGGCGGGCGTCTGGGGACTGGACCGGGTCACGCGCACCCTGTCGGACTTTGCCGACCAGGCGCTGGAGGAGGCGCTGGCCGCCGCCATGGCGGAGCGCTATCCGGACGCGGAGAAGCGGGGTTTCGTGGTGCTGGCGCTCGGCAAGCATGGCAGCCGGGAACTGAACTATTCGTCGGACATCGATCCGATCCTGCTCTACGACCCGAAGACGCTGCCCCATGGCGAGCGGGAAGACCCGGCGGACGCAGCCGTGCGCATCGGCCGGCGGGTCAGCGAACTGCTGAATGCCCGGGACGGCGACGGCTATGTGTTCCGCGTCGACCTTCGCCTGCGCCCCTCTCCGGAGGCGACGCCCATCGCCCTGCCGGTGGAGGCGGCGATCGGCTATTATGAATCGACCGCGCTCGGCTGGGAGCAGGCGGCGTTCATCCGGGCCCGACCGGCGGCGGGCGACCTGCCGCTGGGCGATTATTTCATGCAGGCGATCCGCCCCTTCGTCTGGCGCCGCAGTCTGGATTTCGGGGCCATCGATGCGATCACGGACATCTCCCGCCGAATCCGCGACCATTATTCGCAGGGTCAGGCGTTCGGGCCGGGCTATGACCTCAAGCGCGGGCGCGGCGGCATAAGGGAAGTCGAATTCTTCGCGCAGGTGCACCAGCTCATCCATGGCGGGCGCGATCCTTCCCTGCGGTCGGGCAATACGCGGGAAGCCTTGCGTGCCTTGGCGGCGGCCGGCGTGTTCGAAGCGGAGGTCGCCGCCAGGCTGGACGAGGCCTATGTCCTCTTCCGCACCGTCGAGCACCGGTTGCAGATGGTGGAGGATCGCCAGACCCATGAATTGCCCAAGTCGGCCGAGGCGCTGGATAATGTCGCGCGCCTGCACGGGCTGGAGGATGGCGGAGCGCTGCTCGACCTGCTGCGTCCGCATGTGCAGTGGGTGGGCGGCAATTACGACCGGCTGACCCCAGCGACGCCCGATGAATCCCTGTCGCTGGACGAGGAGAGGCTGAAGGCGCAGCTTACCGAACTGGGTTTTGCCGATCCGGAAACGCCGCTGGCGCGGATCGCGCGCTGGCGATCGGGCACGGTCCGCGCATTGCGCAGCGGCGCGTCGCGGGAGGCGCTGGAGCAATTGCTGCCGGGCCTGATGCGGACGCTGGCCGCGGCGCCCGATCCGGCGCGGGCGCTCAACCGGCTGGACGATCTGGTCGGCCGCCTGCCGAGCGCGATCAACTTCTTCAAGCTGCTGGCGGCGCGACCCGGCCTTGTGGAACTGCTGGCCGAACTGCTGAGCCATGCGCCGACGCTGGCCGACGCGCTGGGGCGGCGGGCGGAACTGCTCGACGGGCTGATCGACACCTCTGCCTTCGATCCGCCGCCTCCTGTGGAGATATTGGCCGACCAGTTCGCCCGGCTGGAGGAGGGGGAGGATTATCAGGCGCTGCTCGACCGGGTGCGCCAACGGGTGAACGACCGCCGCTTCGCCCTGGGCGCGCAGATCATTCGCGGCGGCGATCCGCTGGAGGCGGGCCGGGGCTATTCCCGCGTGGCCGAAGCCGCCATCGAGGCGTTGGGCGCCGCCACCGTCGCGGAGTTCGAGCGCGCCCATGGAAAAGTGCCCGGCGGCGAGATGGTGATCCTGGCGCTGGGCCGGCTGGGCGGCGGAGTGCTGACCCATGCGTCCGACCTCGACCTCGTCTATCTCTTCACCGGCAGCTTCGAAACCGAATCCGACGGCGCGAAGCCGCTGGGCGCGACGCAATATTTCAACCGCCTTGGCCAGCGCATCACCAATGCCCTGTCGGTGCACACCGCGGCAGGCCCGTTATATGAGGTGGACACGCGCCTTCGCCCCTCCGGTGCGCAGGGTCTGCTGGCGGTCAGCCTGGACAGCTTCGCCCGCTATCAGCGGGAGGAGGCGTGGACCTGGGAGCATCTCGCGCTCACGCGCGCGCGCCCGGTCTTCGGCTCCGATGCCGCACGCGCGGCGCTGGGCGCGATCCTGACGGAAACGCTTGAGCGGCAGCGCGATTTCGACGAACTGGCGCGCCACGCGGTGAAGATGCGGGGCGACATCGCCAGGCACAAACCGCCCGCGAGCGATCTGGACGTGAAGCTGGTGCCGGGTGGGCTGGTCGACCTGGAATTCCTGATCCACGTCACCCAGTTCCGCCACAATATGGCATTCGACCCCGATCTGCGCGCCGCGCTGGAGCAGCTTGCGGCGGCCGGCCACCTGCCGGGCGAATTGATCCCGGCCCATGATCTCATCACCCGCTTTCTCGTCGTTTCCCGCCTCGTTTCGCCCAAATCGACCGAACCTCCGCAAGCCACCCGGCCTCTCGTCGCGCGGGCCTGCGGCGTCGAAAGCTGGGACGCGCTGCTTGAAAGCTACGGTAAGGCCCGGCAAAGGGTCGGTGACGCATGGGCGGCGCTGGCCGCGCCCTTCAAGGAGGAATGACGATGCTGGACGTGGGCGATGCCGTGCCGGAAGTGATGCTGAAGGATGCGGACGGGGTCGATTTCACCCTGGCGCGCTACAGGGGCAAGCCCCTGGTCGTCTATTTCTATCCCAAGGCGGACACGCCCGGCTGCACCAGCGAAGCCAAGGATTTCACCGCGCTCGCCGCCGATTTCGCGGCATTGGGCGTGCCGGTGGTCGGCATATCCAAGGACAAGCCCGCCAAGCTCAAGAAATTCGCCGAAAAATACGGGCTGACCGTCACGCTCGCCTCCGACGAGCCGGGCGAGATGTGCGAGGCTTTCGGCACCTGGGTCGAGAAGTCGCTTTACGGCCGCAAATATATGGGGATCGAGCGGGCGACCTTTTTGGTGGGGGCTGACGGGAAGATCCTGCGCGTCTGGCCCAAGGTGAAGGTCAAGGGCCATGCCGCCGAGGTGCTGGAGGCCGGACAAGGCCTTTGACGCTTCCTGTTTCCATCGACAGCGTCGGCGCGGCCTGCGCCCATGTGCTGCTGACCCCCGATCCGTTGGCCAAGCTGATGGCGGCCCGGGCGGTCGCAAGGAGCTGGCGGCTTGGGCGGCTGGCGCATCGCTTCGACGCCGCCATGCCGGATCGCCCGGCGCGCCCGGGAAAGCCCGAACTTTTGCCGCCCAACCAAATGCCCAAGCGCGGCAGGATCGGTTCGGAACGGGCGCGGATCGCGATGCTCCATGCGCTTGCCCATATCGAATTCGTGGCCATCGATCTCGCCTTCGACCTGATCGGGCGGTTCGGCGCGGAATTCCCGCCGGAATTCACCGGGGAATGGATGCGGGTGGGCGCCGACGAAGCCATGCATTTCGCGCTGCTTGACCGGCGTCTGCGGCGGTTGGGCAGCTTTTACGGCGCTTTGCCCGCGCATGACGGGCTATGGCAGGCCGCGAGCGAGACGGCGCACGATGCGCTCGCCCGCCTTGCCATCGTGCCGATGGTGCTGGAAGCGCGTGCGCTGGACATCACTCCGGCCACCATCGTCCGCTTCCGGGGAGCGGGCGATGAAATGTCGGCGCGCATGTTGCAGAGGATCATGACAGATGAGATTCGCCACGTCTCCGCCGGGACGACATGGTTCGGCCATGCGACGAAACGACTGGGCGTGAACCCCGCAAAACATTACCAAATCCTTGTGAAACGCCACTTTCGGGGTGCGTTGAAACCTCCGTTCAACGACTCGGCGCGCCGACAAGCCGGTTTAACGCGGGAATTTTACACGCCGCTTGCACAATAAGGCGGGACATGTCCTCTTTGTTCCAGCGGGTGGCGGCATCAGCCGCATTTTGGAAACGTGGGGATTAGGCCGAGAGGCGCAAAGCCTCCGGTCGAGAGTCGGGGTCGGCATGTTGGTTCTTCATTCTGATAATGCGCGCGCTGCGCGATGGTTCCGTTCTGCACTTAAAATCGCTGGAGCGATGGGTATGGCGGGAGCGCTCTGCGCCGCAGTCCCGGCTCAGGCCAAGGCAGACGAAGACGATCCCTATGGCGATGCGTCGGAAATCAACACCAGCACGCTCGGCCCGGCCGATGTCGGCTTCTCCAATCTCTTCTCCAGCCTTCAGCGGCTCGACGGGCAGGCCAAGTCGAGCAACTACATCCCCTCCGGGCGTCCGGTCGAGAAACTCTCCTTGACCTCCAATTTCGGTGTCCGCTCCGACCCGTTCAATGGCGGCGCCCGCATGCACAAGGGCATCGACATCCCCGGCCCGACCGGCACCAAGATCTACGCGACCGCCGACGGCATCGTCAGCCGCGCCGGCTGGGCCAGCGGTTACGGCAATCTGGTCCAGATTTCTCACGGCGGCGGCATGGAAACGCGCTACGGCCACATGTCGAAGCTGCTGGTCGCCGCCAACAGCTATGTCCATCGCGGCCAGTTGATCGGCCTGATGGGTTCGACCGGCCGTTCCACCGGCAGCCATCTGCATTATGAGGTGCGCGTCGACGGCCAGGCGATCAACCCGATCCCCTTCGTGGCCGGACCCGATTATCTGGTGGCGATGAACACCAAGCCGCCGATCGCCATGGGCGGCCCGACCAAGGCCCAGGAAAAGGCTGCGGACTGAGCCGAACTTTTTTCTCTTTCCCAAGGCCCGGCACGCGAAAGCTTGTCGGGCCTTTTGCTTGATCCTATTTAAACGTCATGACCGACATCGATCTTACGCCCTCTGCCGCTGCCCGCGTGGCCGCCATTGCCGCCAAGCAGGGAAAGCGCGCCATCTTGCGTCTGGCAGTGGAGGGCGGGGGCTGTTCCGGCTTCCAATATCGCTTCGGTCTGGCCGAGGCGGTGGAGCCCGACGATATCATGGTCGAGCGCGACGGCGTGACGCTGGTGGTGGATGACGTCAGCATCGATCTGGTGCGTGGTTCGGCGGTCGATTTCGTGTCCGATCTGGGGGGCAAGGCCTTCAAGGTGACGAACCCCAACGCCACCGCCGGCTGCGGTTGCGGCACCAGCTTCTCGGTCTGATAGCGCTCTCTCCCCGTTCGGGCTGAGCTTGTCGAAGCCCTTCATTTCCTTAAAAGGGCACGCGCCGGTTTGATGCGATTCAGGCCGACCGAAAGAAAGACAGGCCCTTATGCGCATCGCCACCTTCAACATCAACGGAATCAAGGCGCGCCTGCCGCGCTTGCTGGAGTGGCTGGACGAGACCCGCCCCGACATCGCCTGCCTTCAGGAAATCAAGACCTCCGACGACACTTTCCCGGTCAAGGACATCGAAGATGTCGGCTATGGCGCGATATGGCACGGGCAGAAGGGGTTCAACGGCGTCGCCATCCTTGCGCGCGGCGAGACACCGGTGGAGGTCCGCCGCGGCCTGGAAGGGGAGCCGGAGGACGAGCATAGCCGCTATCTGGAAGCCGATGTAAAGGGGCTGCGCGTCGCCAGCATCTACCTGCCCAACGGTAATCCGCAGCCGGGACCGAAATTTGATTACAAGCTGCGCTGGATGAAGCGTCTGCGCCTTCGCGCTGCGGAAATCTGGGCGGAGGAAGTGCCGGCGATCCTGGCGGGCGATTATAATGTGATTCCGCGTGACAGGGACGTTTATTCGGTCAAGGCGATGGCCGACGACGCGCTGATGCAGCCGGAAAGCCGTGCCGCCTATCGTCGCCTGCTGGGCGACGGCTGGACGGATGCCATCGCTTCCCGGCACCCGGCGGGCGGGATATGGACCTATTGGGATTATCAGATGAACGCTTGGCCACGCGACGCGGGGTTCCGGATCGATCATCTGCTGCTCAGTCCCGCCGCAGCCGACCGCCTGATCGACGCGCAGGTCGACAAGGATTTTCGTGGGCGGGAAAAGGCCAGCGATCATGCCCCTGTCTGGGCGGAACTGACCGAATAATTTTACCCGGACGTTATTGACTCTATTTTACCCGGATAATAAATGTTGTGCCGAAGGAGATTTCGGCATGACGCGCACTTTGACCGCCTTTGCGGGCGACCTCTGGATTGCGACGGGTGACGAGGAAGAGCTGCGGGCAACGCTTCATGCCATGGGGACGCAGGCGCAGTCTCTGCTGCTGTTCGACGACAGCACCGGGCGGCAGGTGGATATCGATCTGCGCGGTCCAGTGCAGGAGATTTCCCGCGGCCGGGGGCGGCCCCGGCTGGGCGTTCAGGCGCGTGAAGTGACTCTGCTCCCCCGGCATTGGGACTGGCTGGCGGCGCAGCCCGGCGGTGCTTCCGTGACGCTGCGGCGCTTGGTCGATGCGGCGCGCAAGGATGCGGACACAAAGCCATCGCCTCGCGCGGCGATGGACGCGGCTTATCATTTCCTGACGGTGATGGCGGGCGACCGGCCCGGTTATGAGGACGCCATCCGCGCGCTTTATGCAAGGGACAAGGCGGGGTTCGACCTTGCTGCTGCCGACTGGCCCAGCGCCATCCGGGATCATGGCGCGGCCCTTGCCCGGGGAGCATTCGACCAGAGCGCGCCGCGTTAAATCGGACGCTGGGCGTTCGTTCTAACTTTGCGTTGTCGCATCCTTTTCAGCAGACATCGGTTCCCACATCCCCACACAGCCTGCCAGCCTCAGCTTCTCGCCTTTTCCGCTACCTGAATTCCCGGCAGGGCCCCCGGATCGGCCATGTCCTGCCCGATCCACGCGCCGCCCTGTTTGAAATAGCCGATATGGTGGCCTCGCTGGAAACTGGCGCCGTC
This sequence comes from Sphingobium sp. 22B, assembly GCF_001580035.1. Classification (NCBI taxonomy): domain Bacteria; kingdom Pseudomonadati; phylum Pseudomonadota; class Alphaproteobacteria; order Sphingomonadales; family Sphingobiaceae; genus Sphingobium; species Sphingobium sp. 22B. The sequence continues at coordinate 146,118 of NZ_LTAB01000003.1, forward strand.
CCATACCACCACCTGCACTTCTATCTCGTCATGGCGGTGAACGTGCAGCCAGTTGAAGCTTTGCGGCTCGGCATTGCGCAGGCGGGTGGAGGTCGCCGTTCCCGCCTGGATCACCAGCGCGCCGCCCGAATGCGCCACCATCTTCTCCGCCGCCTCCGCATAGGTGCGATGGAAATGGCCGGCCAGCGCGATATGGATGCCTGCTTCCGCCGCCGCGCGTACGGCATCCTCATGCCTTCCCACAGCTTCGCTCAACTCGCCGCCCTTGCCGATCGGCATGGCGAAGAGCGGGTGATGGGTGACGAGGATGCGCGTCTTCTCCGGCGCGACCCGCGCGAATCTTTCGCGAAGCATGTCCATCTGGTCATGGTTGATCCGCCCATCCTTGATCGTCAGCGATCGCGCGGTGTTGAGCCCCAGTATCGCGACCGCATCATCCTCGTAAAAAGGGCACAGATCATTGCTGATATAATGTTTGTAGCGGCGCAGCGGCGCCCCGAAGCGGCGCGCCAGATCGTAGAGCGGAATGTCATGATTGCCGGGAATCACCAGCAGCTTCATGCCCGCCGACCGCAGCCGGTTGAGCCAGGCGGCGGCCTGCCGGAACTGTTCGCGCCTCGCGCGCTGGGTGAAATCGCCGCTGATGACCACCAGGTCCGGCTGATGCTGTTGCAGCCAGGCCTCGGTGGCGGCGACGATGCGGGGATCATGGGCGCCGAAATGAATATCCGACAGATGAGCGATGCGGGCCATGAACCATGAACGGGCAAGGCCTTTTATGGTTTCGGACCTTGGAGCGCAGTTGCGTGTTGTCGAGGCATGGAAACGACATCCCCGCCCGTCAGGAACCTGCCGCATGAGGCGGCGCTGATCGTCAATGTGCATTCCCGCCGGGGAGAAGCCCTGTTCAAGGATGCCAAGGCCAGGCTGGAGGAAGCGGGCCTGCGCCTGATCGCAGCCCATGCGGTGAAGGAGCCGGAGCGATTGCAGGAAACGGTGCGCAGGGCCATCGCGGACGGCGCGCCGATGGTGATCGTCGGCGGCGGCGATGGATCGCTGTCCGGCACCGTGGATGAGCTGGTGGGCAAGGACTGCGTCTTCGGCGTGCTGCCGCTGGGCACCGCGAACAGTTTTGCGCGGACGCTGGGCATTCCGCTCGATCTGGAAGGGGCGGTGGCGGTCATATCCGGCGGCCGGCGGCGGCGAATCGACTTGGGCATGATCGACCGGGACTATTTCGTGAATGCGGCCTCGCTGGGGTTGTCCCCCCGGATCGGGGAGACGGTGCCGCACAAGTTGAAGCGTTATCTGGGACGGATCGGCTATCTGCTCTGGGCGGTCAAATGCTCCATAGGCTTTCGCGCCTTCCGGTTGATGCTGGACGATGGGATCAGGCAGCGCAGCATGTGGGCGACGGAAGTGCGCATCCTCAACGGCCCCTATCATGGCGGGGTGGAACTGTCCGATCAGGCCGATGTGGACACAGGGGAGATCGTGATCCAGGCGGTGGTGGGGCGCAGCCACGCCCGGCTGGCCTGGGACTGGTACGCCAAATTCTTCAAGCTGCGCGACCGGGACGCGCAGACGGAGGAGTTTCGCGGCAAGGCGTTCCGGATCGAAACGGCGCCGCCGCAGAGCATTTCCATCGACGGCGAAGTGCTGGCGAAGACGCCGGCCATGGTGAAGATCGCGGCCGGTGCGGTGGATGTGGCGGTGCCTTAACCATTCTCCTTGGGCGGGCTTTCAGGCTGAATTCAGCATGGGCGCCAAAGCAGAAGCGTGCTTCTGCTCGCGTCCCTTCATCCCCTCCAACGGGGAGCCTATGGGATGCAGACAGCGCCTAAAGGGGCTTTTCGTACACCTGATAGACCTTGTTCACCTTGCTCTCAATGGCGTCGGCAATGGCGTTCATGCCCTGATTGTCGTCCAGCACCCAGCCGATCTCGCCGCGCGTCGCGCCGTAATGCGCGGTCGCGTTGCGGCGGATATATTCGATCATCATGAAGGCAAGCTGGCTAGCCATGCGGGAAGATTGCAACCGCTGCACCACGCCCATCAGCGGCACGCGCATGGTCCGCACCTTCGGCTTCCTCAGCCACCAGAGCAGTTTCGCCCAGCCGAAGGGAAAGAGCGAGCCGTTGAGCGGCGCTATCGCTTCGTTGAGATCGGGCAGCGTCATCATGAAGGCGACCGGCTCACCCTCCAGCTCCGCGATCATGATGAGGTCGTTGAACACAATGGGCTTCAACTGCTTGCCGAAATGGGCGACCTCCTCGTCGGTGATCGGCACAAAGCCCCAATTATTGCCCCAGGCGTCGTTCAGGATGCTGAGGATGATCGCCGCTTCGCTGTCGAATTTCGACTTGTCGACCTTGCGGATGCGGATGCGTTCGTTCTTCTCGCCCGACTGGACGATGCGCTGGATCAGCGGCGGGAATGGCCGGGTGATGTCCAGTTCATAGGTTTTGAGCTGCTTGACCGGCCGATAGCCCGCGTCCTCCACCATGGCGCGATATTCCGGCTTCGCATGGCCCATCATCACCGTCGGCCTGTGGTCGAAGCCTTCGATCAGCAGCCCCGGCTCCTCCCAGATCGACAGTGAGATCGGCCCCAGCACGCGGGTCATGCCCTTGGCCCGCAGCCACCCCTCCGCCGTCGCGATCAGGGCTGCGCCGGTTTCGGCATCCTCCGCCTCGAACAGACCGAAATTGCCGGTGCCCGGCCCCATGCCCTGCTGGGCGGGCTGGGCCAGCGCCAGATGATCGAGATGCGCCGACACCCGTCCCACGACCCTGTCGCCGCGGCGGGCCAGGAAATATTGCGCCTCGGCATGGCCGAAAAAGGGGTTCTTGCCCGGCGTGATCAGGCTGTAGACCTCATCCTTCAGCGGCGGCACCCAGTTGGGATCGCCCGCATAGAGCCGCCAGGGCAGATCGACGAAAGCCTTGCGGTCGGCCTTGGAAGTTACGGGGGTAATCACCAGTTCTTGATTGGCCACGGCGCAGGACGCTTTCGCTGGAGAGGTTTGGGCAGAGCAGTTCGGCGCTTGTTCCGGGAATGTCAATCGGGACATGAGCGGATGGGATCATCATGACCAAATCGTCATGTTGCTGCCCCAATTGCAGCGCATTTACCCTTTAGGAACCACGGCATGACTGTGCACGATCCCCTTATTGCAGCCGCGTCGCGGACGAAAAGCGCGATCCCCGACGATGCGGCGATGCTGCGCGCGGCGGCCGACCTGACCCGCGAACTGTCGACGGCCCGGCCCGCCATCTATTGGCCCGACATGCTGGCATCGGCTCTTGTCGGCTATGCCGCGCTGGCCGGGGCGATCCTGACCGGCGATGCCGCTCTCATGCTGGCGTTCGGCCTGGCGGCGATGCTGGCGCTTTATCGCGCGGCCAGTTTCATCCATGAGCTGACCCACATCCGCAAGGGCGCGCTGCCGGGTTTCCGCCTTGGCTGGAACCTGATCGTCGGCATCCCCCTGATGATCCCGTCATTCATGTATGAAGAGGTGCATACGCAGCATCATGCCCGCACCCGCTATGGCACGGCGAATGATCCGGAATATCTGCCGCTGGCGCTGATGAAGCCATGGTCGCTGCCGCTGTTCATCCTGGTGGCGGCGCTGGCGCCGTTGGGCCTCATCCTGCGTTTCGCCGTGCTGACGCCGCTCAGCCTGATGGTCCCGCCGCTGCGGCGAAAGGTGGTGGCGGAATTTTCCGCGCTCTCGATCAACCCCGCCTATCGCCGCCGCGCGCCGGAGGGAGACTTTGCCCGCCAGTGGATGTGGCAGGAGGCGGGCGCGTGTCTTTTCGCGCTGGCGCTGGTCGGCAGCATCTTCGCCTTCGGATGGAAGCCGCTACTCACCTATATGGCGGTGCATTCCGGCATGACCGTCATCAACCAGCTCCGCACGCTGGTCGCGCATCTGTGGGAAAATGAGGGCGAGGCGATGACCGTCACCGCGCAATATCTGGACTCGGTGAACGTGCCGCCGCCGTCGCCCTTCGCCGCGATCTGGGCGCCGGTGGGGCTGCGCTACCATGCGCTGCATCATCTGCTGCCGAGCGTGCCCTATCACGCGCTGGGGGAGGCCCATAAGCGGTTGGTGGCGACGCTGGCGAGCGATTCGCCCTATCACAAGGGCAACTATCCCGGAATGTGGCCGCTGGTGGGGAAGATCGCGCGCTCGACGATGGGGAAGCGTTAACTCCACCGCCCCCGCTGGAGGATTATTCCTCCGTCCGGAACAGCACCGTCTCGCCCACCAGCAGGAACAGCAGAAACGGCGCCCAGGCCGCCAGAAAGGGCGGATAGGCCCCGAGGTTCCCCATGGCGAGCGAGAAATTGTCCGCCACGAAATAGGCGAAGCCGAGCGCCATCCCCATCACCGCGCGCACGAACAACTGTCCCGATCGAGCCAGCCCGAAAGCGGCCACCGAACCCAGAATCGGCATCAGCAGCGCCGACAAAGGTCCCGACAGCTTGTGCCAGAGGCTGCCCTCCAGCTCCGCCGTCGGCCGCCCCGCATCATGCAGGTCGCTGATCGCCGCCTGCAACTGGCCGAAGGTCAGCGCATCCGGGTCGACCTTCGCCAAGGTGAACTGATCGGGCCGTATGTCGTGGCCAAAGCGCACCGTGCCGATCTGCCGCTCCGTCCCACGCGCGACGTCGAACTGCCGCGCGTCCTCCAGCACCCAGCTTCTGGCCGAAGCGTCATAATGGCCCCTGGGCGCCTGGACGATGGTGGTCAGCGTGTTGTTGATCCGGTTGAATATCTCCACCTTGCGGAGCTGGACCGCCGTGCCCCGTCCGGCGACGATGGCGGCCGTCACCAGATTATTGCCGTCGCGCACCCATGGGCTGGTCTTGACCCCGCTGTCGGGGGGCAGGGGGCCATAGTCGACGGCCTGCCAGGCGGAAAGGCGGGCGGTGGACCGCGCCACGATCCGCTCGTTGAAGGCATAGCTGATGAGCGCCACGCCCAGCGCTGCGGCCAGCAGCGGCGCCAATATCTGGTGCGCCGACAGCCCCGCCGCCTTCATCGAGATGATCTCGCTGTTCTGGTTGAGGCTGGCGAGCATGATCAGCGTGCCGAGCAGCACCGAAAAGGGCAGGAAGCGGGCGACGATCTGCGGCGCCCGCAGCGCCACATAATGCCATAATTGCGCATCGCCATTGCCGGCATAGGCAAGGATGTCGCCCGATTCGCCCAGCAGGTCGAGCGTCTGGAGCACCGCAACCAGCATCGCCAGCACCGCGAAGGTCCGGGTCAGGAACAGCCGCGCCATGTACCAGCTAAGCTGGCGCGATGGAAAGAAGTTGAGCTGATGCATGGGTCAGGCGGCTCCTTCCGCCGGGGTTTCCGCCCTTGGCCGCCGCCGGACGAGGCCGATAAGCCGCAGGAACTGCTTGGCGATCTTGGCGAAGGCATATTCCAGCGCGGCGATCGGCTGGCCGCCGGGCCGGTGCGCGATCACATGGTACATCCACAGGATCAGGCCCGCGAACAGCAGGAACGGTCCCCACAGCGCGATGATCGGGTCGATCCTGCCCAGCGATCCCACGCCCTGACCATATTCGTTGACCTTGTGATAGGTCACGATGAACACGATGGAGAGGAACACGCCGAGCGCCGATGTGGACCGTTTCGGCGGAATCGCGAAGGCGAGCGCGGCCAGCGGCAGCAGCAGCATCATCGCCACCTCCACCATGCGGAAATGGAAATTGGCGCGGATCTCGTTGCGCAGCTTGTCGGGCGTCCCCGGATCATGGCCGATCACCACCAGTTCGGGGATGGTCTTTTCCCGGTCGACGTCGCGGCCGCGGAATTTCTCGATCTGCGGCAGGTCGATGGGCAGGTCGTGGCTGGAGAAGGACAGGATTCGCGGCGACTTGTATTTGGGCGCGTCGTTCACCAGCACGCCATCGCGCAGGCGGAAGATGATGGTGTCGGGATCGTCGGTGGCGAGGAAACTGCCCTGCGCCGCCGTCACCGCCACGGTTTGGCCGTCCTTGCCGACGGCGCGCACGAAAATCCCTTGCAGGTTGCGGCCCTCGTCCAGGCTGCGTTCGATCCGCAGGGTCATGCGCTTGCCCAGATTGGTGAATTCGCCCACCTTGATCGACGCCCCCAGCGCGCCCGACCGCAGTTCGAAGCGCAGCGCCTCATAGGCATGGCGGGACAGCGGCTGGACGAAGCCGACAATGCCGAAATTCAGCAGCGCCAGCGCGATCGCAAACAGATAGGGCACGCGCAGCAGCCGGCCATAGGACAGGCCGACGGCCCGCATCACGTCCAGTTCCGACGACAGGGCCAGCTTCCGGAAGGCGAGCAGGATGCCCAGCATCAGGCCGATGGGAATGCCCAGCGACAGATATTCGGGCATCATGTTCGCCAGCATCCGCCACACGACGCTGACCGGCCCGCCCTCCGCCGCGACGAAGTCGAACAGGCTCAGCATCTTGTCGAGCACCAGCAGCATGGCCGAGATCACCAGCGTCCCCAGCATGGGCAGGGCGATCAGGCGGGCGAGGTATCTGTCGGTGGCGGTCAGCATTTCTCTATGTGGTCGTCCCATCACCATGATTTGGCCGCAAACCCCCCCCATATGCGAGTCAGGTAAGTTGCGGGGCGAACAGGGGCTCGCCGTCCGGTGTCACTGGGCGGCTATAGCTTCACGGAGTTGGATGGTCATGTTCAAAGTTGCAGTGGGTCTGATGTCGGTAGGGGCATTGTTCGCCGCCGCCCCGGCCATCGCCCATGGTATGGAGATCGGCAACGACCTGGAACGCTGCTCCACGGACGCCAAGGGCCCGGCGGTTCTGGTCGACGTGCGCGGCTTCGCTGCCTCGACCGGCAAGGTGCGCGTGCAATCCTATCCCGCGACGAAGGCGGCCTGGCTCGCCAAGGGCGAATGGCTGGGCCGTATCGACGTTCCGGTGAAGGCCAGCAACGGCGCAATGCGTTTCTGCATGCCTGTGCCGCAACCCGGCAAATATGGCATCGCCGTGCGCCACGACCGCGACGGCAACGGCAAGACGGACATTTCGCGGGACGGCGGCGGATTTTCGAACAATCCGTCGATCAGCATCTTCAACCTGGGCAAGCCGGGGGTCGAAAAGGCCGCCTTCTATGCAGGGCCGGGCGTGACGAAGATCACCATCAACCTCAAATATATGTGATCCCCGACCATGGTCCGCGTCGCCCTTTTGTCCAACCCCAAATCCACGGGCAACCGGCAGACGCTTCCGCGCGTGCGCAGCTATTGCGCCAGCAATCCAGACATCTTCCATTATGAGGTGGAGCATGTCGACCAGATCGGCCGGGCGCTACAGACCATCGCCCGCGTCGATCCCGTCGTCATCGTCATCAACGGCGGGGACGGCACGGTGCAGGCGGCGTTGACGGAACTGTATCAGGGCGAGCATTTCAAGGGCCGCGTGCCGCCCATCGCGGTGCTGCCCAACGGCAAGACCAATCTGATCGCGCTGGACCTCGGCATCCATGGCGATCCGATCAAGGCGCTGGAGCGGATCGTGCAGATCGCCAAGGCGGGCGTCGACGACCATGTGGTGGCGCGCGAGCTGATCGCCCTGTCGGACGGGCAGGCGGAAAGCCGGCCGGTGCTGGGCATGTTCCTGGGCGGAGCGGGGCTGGCCGACTACATGCTCTATTGCCGCAACCAGATCTATCCGCTGGGCCTGTCCAACGGCCTCAGCCATTTCCTGACCGTGATCGCGGTGCTGGTGTCGCTGATCTTCGGCATCCGTGCCCGATTCCTGCCGCAATCCAGCCGCCCGGTGCGGATTTCCCTGATCCGCGACGGGCAATTGGCGGGGCGTTTCGCCGTGCTGATCGTGACGACATTGGAACGATTGCTGCTTGGCGTGCAGCCGGGGGACAGCCGGCGCGGCAATATGAAGCTGATGGCGGTGGACCAGAGCCTGTCCGCCCTGCTGCGCCTGTTCTGGGCAAGCATCACCAGACGGGTCGGCAAATCGCAGATGCAGGGCATCCATCTGGAACAGGGCGATGTCATCCGCATCGAGGGCGACCATAGCAGCGTCATTCTGGACGGCGAACTGTTCGAGGCGTCGGAAGGCAAGCCCATCGTCCTGCGCTCGACAGAGCCGGTGCCTTTCTTGAGATTGGCGGCCTAGAAGCGGCATGAAGGCTGGTTGAGCATCATGGCGCGTTGGGAAGGATTTCACGCCGAAATTGAAGGGCGCGCCTCAAAGTTTTCCTTTTCTTCCCGAAAGCAGCGATTGCCAAACGCCTGTCGTCCGCCTATTGAGCGCACAGCATCAAGAGTTGGGACGACGCCCAACGCCAACCTGCCGATCCGGGCAAGGTGGCACTCCGTGAAGGAGGATGTGGCCGATCCGGCAACCAAGCGGACCCAAGCCACATCATGAAGCGTCGCTCCGGAACAAGGAATGACGTGAAGTGCCGATCAAGATAGCCGACGACCTGCCCGCCCGCCGCACATTGGAGGCCGAGGGCGTGGTCGTCATGCGTGAAGCCGACGCCGTCCGGCAGGACATTCGCCCGCTTCGCATCGCGCTGCTCAACCTCATGCCCGACAAGATCAGCACGGAGACGCAGCTTGTCCGGCTGCTCGGCGCGACGCCGTTGCAGGTCGAACTGACGCTGGTGCGGATCAGCGACCATGTGTCGCGCAACACCTCCGCCGACCATATGGCATCCTTCTACCGCCCATGGAGCGACGTCCGGGACGAGCGGTTCGACGGCTTCATCATCACCGGAGCGCCCGTGGAGCAGCTCCCTTTCGAAGCGGTGAGCTATTGGGACGAATTGCGCGCCATATTCGACTGGACGCAGACCCATGTGCATCGCTCGCTCAGCATCTGCTGGGCGGCGCAGGCGGCGCTGCATCACTTCCATGGCGTGGAGAAACATGGGCTGGAGCGGAAGGCGTTCGGTGTGTTCCGTCATCATGTTCATGTGCCGTCATCGCCCTGGATGCGGGGTTTTTCGGACGATTTCCGCGTTCCCGTGTCGCGCTGGTCGGAGGTGCGGCGGGAGGATATTCCGGAGGGGCGGGGATTGCAGATATTGGCCGAGAGCGACGAATCGGGGCTTTGCCTGATCGGCGATCCGGGGCGCGGCTTCCTGCACATGTTCAACCATCTCGAATATGACACGATGACGCTGGCGGAGGAATATGCGCGCGATGGGGCAAGGCAGTTGCCCGCCCATTATTTCCCTGACGACGATCCCACGCAGGCGCCGCAAAATCACTGGCGCAGCCACGCGCATCTGCTGTTCGGCAACTGGATCGACGAAATGTACCAGACCGTGCCCTTCGATCTGAATGCTGTCGGGCAGACGCCGGTGTTGTCGGCGGCTTAAGGCGCTCTTCGCGCGAATGGAGCCCGGAGAGGGCAGACCGATACCGCGAGCACGCTGAACGCTCCACATGCGAGAGCGCGCTGCGTTGCATCGGGCGCGGGCCCCGCTCTCCAAGTTTCCGTAGGTTCAGGACAGGCTTTTCTGCACGCTACTCTAGGGTGTGTGGGGATTCAGTTCAGGGTGGAGCGAAAATGGTGGATTTCGAGAACCGGCGCGGAGCGTACTCAAAGTACGTGAGCACTGGAAGCGCAGAAAGCCGCCATTTGCAGCCCGCCATGGGCTGAATCCCCATACACCCTAGCGGAGAACGTCCTTTTCAATCAGGTTGCGGGCATAGCGCCATTGGAAGAGGGCGATGATCAGGATTATGGCCGGAAAGATCGCGGCCGTGGGGCCCTTCACCGCCAGCAGGTCGGTGTGGATGAAGCTGTAGGCGAACTGCACGACCACGGCGAGGATCGAGAGCAGGAACAAGGGCGCGGCGGCGGCTTTGCGGAGCAGCAGCAGGATCGCGCCCAGCGTGCCCGCGCCGACCGCGACCGCATAAGCGGCCCAGGCCCAGCCGGGCATGGAGGCGAAGATCCTGGCGCTATAGGGATCGGTCTTCGCCAGTTGCCCGAGGTCCGCGCCATATTGCATGATGAAGGCGGCTACCCCCATCAGGTTCCAGAGCAGCAACAGGATTCCAATGGCTCGAAAGGATCTTGGCGCTGTCATGGCGGTTCCCCCTATATCGGCGGTCTCCCTGTCGGGACCGCCGGGATGGATCATAGCGGCTGACGGGATTTTGCGAAAGGAGATGCCGGATTTTGGCGGGTGAGTCCTTGGCGGCGCCGATCGTCGTGACGGCTTTGATGGGCGCGGCGGATTTCGCCTGGGCGGACGGTTTGCGCCGCGCGCATTTCCCGGCGGAGCGCAATCTGGTGCCGGCGCATATCACGCTGTTCCATCATCTGCCGCCCTCCGCCCTGGCGGAAGTGGCGCTGCGGCTGAAGCGGCTCTGCGCGGGTCCGCCGCCGGGCGCGAGGCTGGCGGAGGTCATGCTGCTGGGGCGGGGGGTCGCCTATAAGGTGGAAAGTCCGGAGCTGATGGCGATGCGGGAGGAACTGGCGGAAGCCTTCGCAGGATTGTTGTCGTCGCAGGATCGGGGGCGGCCGCGCTTCCACGTCACGGTGCAGAACAAGGCCGAACCGGCTGAGGCAAAGGCGCTGGCCACCGAATTGCGGCGGGGCTTCCACCCAAGGCCGCTTGCCATCGTCGGCCTTGCTGCCTGGCATTATCGCGGCGGACCCTGGGAATTGGCGATGAAGGCCAGCTTTCGGGGCTGACCTTCATCCTTCCGGTCAGGCGAGGCCGACTTCCTTGAGCGGCACGTTGGCATCGGCAAGCTGCGCCTGGTCCAGCACCGCGCCCGAAATGACATGGGCGCGGCCCTGCACATAATCCTTGACCGCATTGACGCAGTCGAGCGCTATCAGCTTGCCGCCCTTCAGATACAGGACGGAGAAGCTGCGGGTCGCCGGATCGCCGCGCAGGATCGTCTGGTCGTGCCCGATCGACAGGCCCACGGTCTGGAGCTTCAGATCATATTGGTTCGACCAGAACCAGGGCACGGCGTGATAGGGTTCTTCCTTGCCCATGATGTGGCTGACCGCCGTCTTCGCCTGATCATTGGCGTTCTGAACCGATTCGAGCCGGATTTGCGCGCCGCGTGCAAAGCCGTTGGCATGGGCGGCGCAATCGCCCACCGCATAGATGTCGGGCAGGCTGGTGCGGCAATATTCGTCCACGTCCACCCCATTCCCCCCGACCGCGCCCGCCGCGATCAGCGGGCCCGTTTCGGGGACGATGCCGATGCCGACGATCACCATGTCGGTTTCGATCCGCTCGCCATCCTCCATCAGCACGGCGGTCGCCCGAGGAGCATCCTCTGCGTCGGTGACTTCGATGCAGTCCATCCGCGCCCCGGTGCGCAGGTCGACGCCATGGGCGCGATGCTCCGCCTCGTAGAAGCGCGACAATTCCTCTCCCGCCACGCGAGCCAGCACGCGGTCCAGTGCTTCGAGCAGCACCACCTTCTTGCCGAACTTGCTGAGCACGGCCGCCGCTTCCAGCCCGATATAGCCGCCGCCGATCACGGTCACATGATCGATCCGGTCGAGCTTCGCCATCATCGCGTCGACATCGTCGCGGCGGCGCACGGCATGGACATTGGGCGCGTCGGCCCCGTTGCAGGTCAGCATGCGCGGGGAGCCGCCGGTGCACCAGATCAGCTTGCCATAACCGATTTCGCGGTCGCCCGCGGTCACGAACTTGCCCGCCGGATCGACAGCCTTCACGCGCAGGCCGAGCAGCATGTCGATCTTGCGTTCTTCCCAGAAGCTGGCCGGGCGGATCAGGATGCGGTCGAAGCTCTTGTCGCCGGCGAAATATTCCTTGGAGAGGGGCGGACGCTCATAGGGCGGGTCCTTTTCATCGCCTATCATCGCGATGGACCCTTCGAAGCCGAGCTGGCGCAGCGAAATGCCCGCCTGCGCCCCGGCATGGCCGGCACCTACGATCAGAACGTCATAATAGCTCATCGACGCGCTATCCCCTCATTTTCCTGTTGCCGCGTGCTTGGCGCGCTTTCGCGGGGCTGGCAAGCGGATTGTCGTTCGATGCCGCCCCGATATGGGGTGGCCGGGCGCGGTCCCGGCCACCCGTCATCCTATTCGATCGCGCCGCCGATCATGCGGGCGAGGCGGGCGGAAAAGGCGCGCGGGTCGGCCGGCAATTCGCCATCCGCGATCCGCGCCTCGTCAAGCAGCAGCCATGCGGCGTCCGCGCGCAGATCGCTGCCGTCGGGCAGCGTGCCGAGTTTGACGATGAGGTCATGGCGGGGATTGATCTCCAGCACCGGCCTGGCCGCATTGTCGATCCGTCCGGCCCCCGCCAGCAGCTTTTCAAGCTGGCGGTCCATCGCATTGTCCGGCGCGACCAGGCAGACGGCGCTTTCCGTCAGCCGTTCCGATGCGCGGACGTCGGAGACCGCCTCGCCCAGCACGTCCCTGGCATAGGCGATGAAGCCGTCCACCTCCGCCGATGCCTCTGCGGCGGGCGCTTCGCCCTCCGCCAGCGGGATCAGGCTGAGGTCGGCCAGGCCCTGCGTCACCGACTTGAACGGCTTGCCCTGATAGTCGACGCCGGCCGTGACCCAGAAGCTGTCGACCTGGTCGGTGAGCAGCAGCACCTCGATCCCGCGGGCGCGGAAGCCTTCGAGCTGGGGAGAGGAGGCGAGCCGGTCGAGATCGGCGCCGGTGGCATAGTAGATCGCGGTCTGATTGTCCTTGATCGCCTCGACATAGTCCTTGAGCGAGCGCCAGCCTTCCCCCGACGCCGTGCTTTTGAAACGGGCGAGGCCGAGCAGCGCCTCCCGCCGGGCGAAATCCTCGTACAGCCCTTCCTTCAGCACCGCGCCGAAATTGTCCCAGAATTTGAGATAGGCTTCACCATCCTTCTGGGCCAGCTTGTCCAGTTCGGAAAGGATGCGGTTCGCGACGCCCTTCTGGACCGCGGCGAGGACCGGGCTTTCCTGGATCATCTCGCGCGAGACGTTGAGCGGCAGGTCGTTGCTGTCGACCAGCCCGCGCACGAAGCGCAGGTAGCGCGGCAATATCTGCGCCTCGTCGGTGATGAAGACCCGGCGGACATAGAGCTTCATCCGCCCGGCGCGGTCCGGATCGAACAGGTCGAAGGGGCGCATGGAGGGGAGAAAGGCGAGAACCGAATATTCGTGCAGCCCCTCCGCGCGATAATGGAGCGTCAGCGCGGGCTCATCGAACTGTCCGGCGGTGCTGCGGTAGAAGTCGGCATATTCCTCCGCCGTGATGTCGGACCTGGGGCGGGTCCAGAGCGCCGCGCCGTCCGCGATCTGCTTTTCCTCCGCATCCGGCTTTTCCTTGAGGAAGATGGGGACGGGGACATGGCCCGACTGCGCGGTGACGATGCGCTGGGTGGTGAATGGCTCGGTATAGCTGGCGGCGTCTTCCTTCAGATGGAGGACGATGCGGGTGCCGCGAGCGGGCGCGTCAGCGATGTCGACAAGCTGGATGGTGTAGCTGCCGAGGCCGTCCGACGCCCAATGCGCGGCGACATCGGCCCCGGCGCGGCGGGAAAAGACATCCACCCTGTCCGCGACCATGAAGGCGGAATAGAAGCCGACGCCGAACTGCCCGATCAGTTGCGCGCCTTCCCCTTCCTTGGCGCCTTCCCTGACCGCCGCGACGCGCTCCATGAAGGCGCGCGTGCCGGATCGGGCGATGGTGCCGAGCGCTTCGGCCAGCTCCACCTCGCTCATGCCGATGCCATTATCCTCGACGATGAGCTGCCGCGCTTCGGGATCGAGCGTGACGGTGATGCGCGGCTGGCCGTCGTCCCCGGCAAGCGCGGGATCGCTCAGCAGTTCGTAGCGCAGCTTTTCGCAGGCGTCGGCCGCGTTCGAGATCAGCTCGCGCAGGAAGACGTCCTTGTCCGAATAGACCGAGTGCACCATCATGTGCAGCAGGCGGGCGACGTCGGCCTCGAAGGAACGGGTTTCGGGTGCGGTGCCGGTCGTGGTGGTCATGGCAGTATCGAAATCTCTCCCCAGTGGAATCCGAACCGCCAGATGGCGGGACAGGGGACAGCTTTCAAGGCCTGCCGCCCTGCCTTCCCCTATATGAGGGGAAAGCAGGATCGGGGAAATGGATCAGTGGCGTTGCAATTGCAGGGCCTTGGCCTGGTACCGCACGGCCAGTTCGGCATGGACGGCGATCATCACGCCCTTGTCGCCGCGCTGCTTGGCTTCGCTCGCCTTGCGGATTTCTTCCCGGGCCCGGGCTTCGAAATAGGACGCATCATCATGGCGGGACACGGGCTCTCTCCTTGTCGTTGCCAGGCGATCATAGCTGGAGCGGGCGGGGCCGCCCATCACTCAGGTTAGTCGGAATCGGCCTTTCGAAGCTGGCCTGCGCCATGGACAGCCGCTGCCGGAAACAGGCCGGCCGAAGGGGGGAGGCTTCGGCCGGCGGTCCGCAGCCGTCAGGCCGGCACCAGTTGGATGACGCGCGGCCTGGCCGGCGGAAGGCCGCCATTCCCCGCCTCCTTCAACAATTCTTCCTTGCGCGCCAGCATCGCGTCGCGGAGCCGGATCAGGTCCACATCGGTCTTCCGGCATTGGGCGAACATGCCCTCGCCACGCATTTCCTCCTCATGCACATGATGCTTGATCTCTTCGGACAGCACCTTGACCTTGGCGTCGAAGAAATCGTCGGAAGGATCGCCTTCCTCTATGTCGTTGACGAGCAGCTTGGCTCCGTCATGCTCGACATAGGCCTCGTCCAGCGTATCGTCCTCTATCTTGCCGCGGAAGGCGGGGTAGAAGATTTCCTCCTCGATCAGCGTGTGGATCTTGAGTTCCAGGCAGATCTGCCGCGCCAGCGTCTTCTTGCGCGCGGGCGATCCGGCCTTTTCGAACTGCTCGAACAGATCCTCCACCTTGCGGTGGTCGGCTTTCAGAAGGGCGATCGCGTCGGTGAACTGCTGATTGGCCATGGTCTTCCTCCTCCGTGGGCGTTGCTTCCGGTGGAAGTCGCCAACCATGCGTCGGTTCCAAGCGAACCGTTCGCAAGAGCGGAATCTGCCCGTCCGGATCGCGAAAAGGGTCAGTCGGAACGTTTTTCGGCCGGTGATCCGCTGCCTTCCTCCCGCCGGCTTTTCGCGCCGGCGTCCTCCCGCCCGGCGCGGCTGTCCTCTTCCTCGCCCCGCCGCGTCATGGTGCGCGGGTCGTAATTGGATGGGATGGCGCCGCCGCTCAGGGGATCGCGATCCGGCTCCCGGTCCAACGTGTCGCTGGGCCGGCGGGCTGCGCCTTCGGGCTGGTTCTCCGTAGAGATGTTCGGATTGCGCGTATGTTCGGTGGGCAGGGAGCGCGTCTTTCGGGGCTCGTCCATGATGTTCTCCTTTTTCAGGCCAGTTTCCTCAGGCCAGTTTCAGCCCCTCCTGGTTCATCCGCCGGGTCAGGCGGCTCACGGCTTGCGGATCGAGCGCCTGTTTCAGCCGGGGGAAAAGCTCATCCTCCTCCTTGCGCATATGGTCCTGGATGTCGGCGCGGAACGCCGCCAGCTTGCTCCGGAACCCCGCATCATCCTGTACCAGATCGCTCAGGTCGTAGAGATATTGCTTCACATAGCCATGGTCGCCGTTCAGCGCGTCGGCCTCTTCCTTAAGGCCCGCCGCGCGCATGGCGGGATAGACGGCGTTCTCCTCCTCCAGCGCATGCTTGCCGAGCGCATGCTTGAGCTGCATCAACAGCATCCTGCGCTTGCCGCTCGGCTGTGTCTCGCCCAGCTTGTCGAACAGCATGAGCGTCATGGCATGTTCCGCCGCCAGCGCCCGGTCCCAATCGCCGGCCAGCGCTGTCGGAGCCTGAACCGCCAGCTTTCGTCCGACCATGCCGAGCAGCGCCAGGCTGGCGCCGATGCCGGCCCCGATCAATGTCCCGCCGCTTCTGAAATGCGCCTGCTTCATGATCTTCTCCTCCGGGTCTCCTGCCCGTGACAACGAGGGGCCGTCAGCCCCTGTTCCCCGGCTTGCGGCAGGACTTACCCATGTTAGCAAACCGGCGTTTTGCCGCTTTTCGGCTGGGGTCGGGCGGAACGGCGGAGCGGATGAACTGGTTGCTGTCTGACCTTTCAAGGAGGGTCAGCATGAGTGATGACGCACCGCTCACCACGGCGAAACAGGATGATGCGGCGGCGCAGGCCGCCGACAGCCTGGTGGAAGCGAAGGGCGACGATCTGATCGGCAAGACGGTGACGATCGACCGGCCGCGGGAGGAGCTATATGCCTTCTGGCGCGACGTCGGCAATCTTCCGCTGTTTCTGGAAAATGTCGTCGCTGTCGAACCTCTGGACGATCGCCGTTCCCGCTGGGTGGTGAAGGCGCCCGCCGGAAGCACCGTCGAATGGGTATCCGCCATTACGGAAGATCGCCCGGGCGAAACCATCGCCTGGGCTTCCGAGGAGGGCGCGGACGTGCCCAATAGCGGCCGCGTGGATTTTCGCGACGCGCCGGGCGGCCGGGGATGCTGGGTGACGGCGACGATCCTCTATGATCCGCCCGGCGGCTTCATCGGCAAGGCCATCGCCAGGATGTTCCAGCGCGAACCGGCCATCCAGGCGCGCCGCGACCTGCGGCGCTTCAAGCAACTGATGGAAACCGGCGAGATCGCGACCAGCGCGCGCAACCGCCGTGAATATGAAGAGGAAGGCACCTGATGCGCGCGCTCACATGGCATGGCAAGCATGACGTCCGGGTCGAAACCGTGGACGATCCCGAAATCGTCAATCCCCGCGACGCGATCATCCGCATCACTTCCACCGCGATCTGCGGATCGGACCTGCATCTCTATGACGGCTATATCCCGACGATGAAGGCGGGGGACATATTGGGCCACGAGTTCATGGGCGAAGTGGTGGAGACAGGGCCGGGTTCGATGCTGAAGAAGGGGCAGCGGGTGGTCGTGCCCTTCACCATCTCCTGCGGAAGCTGCTTCCATTGCGGCAAGCATCAATATTCGGCCTGCGACAACGGCCTGCCCGCCGACAATCAGGACATCGCCCAGGCGATCTACGGACAGCCGATGGCGGGCCTGTTCGGATACAGCCACATGACGGGCGGCTATGCGGGGGGACAGGCGGAATATGTTCGCGTCCCCTTTTCCGATGTGGGTCCCATCGTCGTCCCGGATGGGGTGGACGACGACAAGGTGCTGTTCCTGTCCGACATCTTGCCGACCGGCTGGATGGCCGCCGAAAATGCGCAGATCGAGCCGGGTGACACCGTCGCCGTCTGGGGCTGCGGCCCCGTCGGCCTGTTCGCGGTGCAGTCCGCCTTCCTCATGGGGGCGGAGCGGGTGATCGCCATCGACCATTTCCCCCACCGGCTGGAACTCGCCCGCCGCTTCGGCGCGGAGACGATCAATTATGAGGAAAGCAAGACCTATGAAGCGCTGATGGAGATGACCGGCGGCATCGGCCCCGACGCCTGCATCGATGCCGTCGGGCTGGAGGCGCATGGCTTCTTCGCGGACAATGTCTGGGACCAGATCAAGGTGGCGACCTTCATGGGAACCGACCGCGCCCATTCGATCCGGCAGGCGATCCTCGCCTGCCGCAAGGGCGGGCGGGTTTCCATGCCGGCGGTCTATGGCGGCTTCGTCGACAAATTTCCGCTGGGCGCCTTCATGGAGAAGGGGCTGACGCTGAAGACCGGCCAGACCCATGTGCAGCATTATATGCCGGGCCTGCTGAACGCGATCATGGAGGACAAGATCGATACGACCTTCCTGATCAGCCACCGCCTGCCGCTGGAGCAGGCGGCGGAGGGCTATCGCATGTTCCACGACAGGCAGAACGAAGTGACCAAGATCGTCCTGAAGCCGGGCATGCAGCCCGCCCGGGACGCCTGAAAGGAGAAGCATATGGCTTCGCAGAAATTCGCGATCGTGACCGGTGCGTCGACCGGCATCGGCTTCGAACTTGCGCATCTCGCCGCGCAGGACGGCTATGATCTGCTGGTGGTGGCCGACGAACCGCTGATCCATGCGGCGGCGGACGACTTTCGGCGTCATGGCGTCGACGTGCAGGCGGTGGAGTCCGACCTTTCCACCATGGAAGGGGTGGACCGCCTGATCACCTGTACCGGCGGGCGGCGGGTCGACCTGCTTTGCGCCAATGCGGGGCGGGGTTTGGGCCATGCCTTTCTGGAGCAGGACGTGGCCGACTGGCGCCGGGTGATCGACACCAACATCACGGGCACCGTTTACCTGCTCCAGCAGATATTGCGGCCGATGGTCGCCCGGAATGCGGGCAAGGTGCTGGTCACCGGATCGATCGCCGGTTTCATGCCCGGCTCCTTCCAGGCGGTCTATAATGGCACAAAGGCCTTCATCGACAGTTTCGCCGATGCGGTCCGGAACGAGATCAAGGATGCCGATGGCGTCACCATCACCAACCTGATGCCCGGCCCGACGGAGACCGAGTTCTTCGACCGCGCCGAGATGCTGGACACCAAGGTCGGCGCGGACGAGAAGGACGATCCGGCCAAGGTCGCCAGGGACGGCTGGGACGCGCTGATGGACGGGAAGGCGCATATCGTGTCCGGCTGGAAGAACAAGCTGCAGGCCGCCGCCGCGCATGTCACGCCGGCGGGCGTACTGGCGGAGCGGCATCGCAAGATGGCCGAGCCGGGCACTGCCGAAAAAGTGGAGGCGAGCGATGGATCGGAATGACCGCGATCATGCGCCCGAAAAGGCGCGGACGCCCAAGGGACCGCTGGGCGACGCCCTGCCCGGGCGCGAAGAGGAAGACCCCCGGACGACCGGTGGGCAGGATCAGGAACGGGTAGAGGATCGTCCGGTGGTCGGGCAGGTGAAGCCGGAGGATTATCCGGAAAAGGACAGGCGCGATTCCACGCCCTGATCGTGCATCAGGGCAGGGCAGCCGCCATTGGCTGCTCCATCAAGACCGCTGTTTCCTCATGCGCCCGATAGATGGCGGCGTAACGTCCGCCGCTTTCCAGCAGCGAGCGGTGCGATCCGATTTCCCGCACCCCGCCATTTTCGATGACGGCGATGCGGTGGGCAGACCGGATGGTTTCCAGGCGATGGGCGATGACGATGGAGGTTCGCCCCTCGCACAGCACCCGCAAGGCCCGCTGGATGCGCCTTTCGGTGCTGACGTCGATGGCGGAGGTCGCCTCATCCAGGATCAGCACTGATGGATCGGCGAGATAGGCGCGTACAAGGCAAACCAGTTGCCGCTGTCCCTGACTGAGCTGGCTGCCGAGCGGACCGACATGGGTCGCATAGCCGTGGGGCAAAGCATCGAGCACTTCATCCGCGCCTATGCGTTTCGATGCCGCGATCAGTTCTTCGTCGCTGGCCTCGGGCCTCGCGAGACGGAGATTTTCCAGCACCGTTCCGCCGAAAAGGACATTGTCCTGAAGCACGACGCCGATATGGCGGCGCAGGCTGCGTTCGGAAACGGCGCGAATATCCTGCCCGTCCAGGAGGATCGACCCTTCGTCCACATCGTAGAAACGGGTCAGTAACTGGACCAGCGTGCTTTTGCCATGGCCGGTCGGACCGACGATCGCCAATAGCTCGCCCGCTTCTATATCCAGGCTGAGGTCGCGAATGACAGGCTGGCCGGGACGATAGCCGAAACGGACATTGCGGAACTCGATCCGGCCTTCCACCGCGTCGAGGACGGCGGCATCGGTCCGGTCCACGATGTCGGGTTGCGTATCGAGCAGCAGGAAGACGCGCTGGGCGCAGGCGATGCCGTTGGCGAAACGTTCGAAAAGGTCGCTGAATTCCTGCAGGGGCGCAAGGAAGAGGAAAACGTAGAACAGGCTTTGCGTCAGTTCGCCCAGTGTGAGCGTGCCGAGCGCGATGCCGCGTCCGCCAACGACCAGCGTCAGCGCCAGACCCGCCGTGGTGAGCAGGCCGGTAAAGGGCGCGAACCAGCCCGAGCGGACGGAGCCGTAGATCAGGGAGGAATTGAAGTCCTCCAGCAGCCTTTGATATTTGGCCAGATTTTCCTGCTCGCGGCCCGATTGCTTGATCAGACGGACGGCAGCCACGGTCTCGACCAGATGGGCGGTGAAGCGGCTGCGGTTTTCGGCCACCTTGGCCCAACTGCGCTGCGCCACGCGCTTGAAGAGGAAGGTGGCGGCGATCAGGACAGGCACCACCGCCACCAGCCCCGCGAGCAGCACCGGCGCGATCAGCCACAGCAGGAAGCCCGACAGGCACAGCCGCAACAGGGCGGAGAGGAATTCCGGCGGTCCCTGGATCAGCAGCGGTTCCAGCGTGTCGACGTCGCGGTCTGCGCGGGCGATGATGCGGCCCGCCTTGGTGCGGTCGAAATAGCCGACGCTCAGCGTCTGGACATGGGCGAAGACGCGGGTGCGCAGGTCGTTGAGCAGGCGGATCGCCGCGATCCCGGCGCAATATTGCGACAGGCCGCCCAGCGCGAAACGCACGGCCCAGCTTGCCGCCAGCCCGGCGCAGGCCCAGGCGATCAGCGGCGCGTCGACGCCGCCTCCGGCCTTGGTCTCGGCATGGCGCAGCCCCTGGTCGATGACGAGGCCGATCAGCAGCGGCCGGGCGAAGATCGCCAGCACCTGCACCATCTCTATGCCGATGACGGCCGCGATGGGTCGCCAGATCGGCGCGAGCAGCGGGATCAGCCGTTCGACCACGCTCTGGTTCAGGCTGCGCTGGGAGAATTTCTCCTCCAGCTCGATGTCGGACAGGGCGCTGTCGCCTCTGAATGCGTTCATCTGTCTTACAGTCCCATCAGGTCGCGATAGGCCGCGCTGTCCTGCGACAATTGCTCATGCGTGCCCTCCGCGACGATCCGGCCGCCGCTCAGCACCGCCACCCGGTCGGCGGCGAGCGCGGTCGACAGGCGGCTGGCGACGATCAGCAGGGTGACCGGGCGTTCGGCGCGGAGCTTGCGGATATTGTCGATGGCCCGCCTTTCGGTCTGCGCGTCGAGGGCGCTGGTGGCGTCGTCCAGGACCAATATGTCCGCGTCCGCCAGCAATGCGCGGGCCAGGCACACACGCTGGCGCTGGCCGCCCGAAAGGGTCGCGCCCCGGTCGCCCACCCGCGTTTCCAGCCCGTCCTCAAGGCGGGCCAGCAATTCGCCCGCCGCCGCCTTGTCCAGCGCCGCGCGCAGTTCGTCATCGGTCGCGTCGGGCGCGCAGAGGCGCAGATTGGCGGCCAGCGTGTCGGAAAAGAGGAAGCTTTCCTGCGGCAGCACATGGACGCGGCGGCGCAGCGCATGCAAGTCGCTCGTCCGCACGTCCCGCCAGCCGGCTTCCGCCGACCCCAGTTCGACGCGGCCCTCGTCCACCTCCACCAGCCGGGGGAGCAGGGCGGTGAGAATGCTCTTGCCCGATCCGGTCGCGCCGACCAGCGCCACCACCTCGCCCGGCCGCACGGCAAGGCTGAGGTCGCGCAGCACGGTCGCCCCATCGCCCAAGGGCGAGGCGGCGACATGCGAGAGGCGGAAACCGATCGGGCCTTCGGGCAGCGGCGCACTGCCCGAATTGATGACCGGCTCCGCATCCAGCACTTCCCAGATGCGCGCCGCCGAAGCGCGGGCGTCCGCGATCACTTGCAACAGGCGGCCGATGCTCTCGATCCGCAGGACCAGCGTGTTGACGACCAGCATCGCCGCCACCAGCGCGCCCAGGCCAAGCGCGCCATGCGCCACCATCCAGGCGCCCAGGCCCAGCACCCAGGCATGGGACAGGGCGATGATCGTCTGGGGCAGGGGAATGCGGCGGCAGGCGTGGCGGATCGCCGCCCGCGCCTCCACCCGGAACAGGTCGACATGGCGGCGGAAGCGCTCGGCCCGCGCTTCGCCCAGCGAAAAGGCCTTGATGACGCGGACGCCGTTGACGCCTTCCGACAGGTCCTGCGTCACCGCGTCATAGGCATCCCCGATCCGCCGGTCGAGCGCCACCAGCGTGTCGGCTTCCGACCAGAGCAGGCCGATGCCGATCGCCAGCAGGACCAGCGGACCCAGAGCGAGCCAGGGCGAATAGAGCGCCAGCAGGCCAAGCGAGATGGCGACGATCAGCCCGGTTTCGAATATCTGCCGCCAGAAATTGATCAGCGCGTCGCGCACCTTGTCGGCGTCGCGGGTCATGCGCGTCACCATCTCGCCCACGCCATGGCGCCAGTGATAGGCAAGGTCGAGGCGCTGTATCTGCGTCAATATCCGCCCGCGCAGGATGGTCAGCAGCCGCTGGCCGATGGAGAGGGAGAGGAGGCCCGCGCCATATTGCACCGCCGCCCGCGCCAGCGAGAGGCCGATCAGCAGCGCGACCCAGAACCAGGCGCGGTCATAATGCAGCACCCCGTCCGGACCGGCAGCGACCAGCCTGCCATGCTGCGCTTCCTGCACGGCATGGCCGACCATCACCTGCTGGCCGACCAGCGCGACGTTGACGGCGGCCAGCAGCACCGCCGTCAGCGCGAACCGGCCCGGCATCTCGCCATAGATGGCAAGGCAGCGCAGCAACGGGCTGCCTTGCGGAAATCCTCTCTCCCCCATGGTTCCGTTCAGCTTGCGAGCGCGAGCGACTGCGCTGCTTCCAGCGGACGGGCGTCGATCCAGTCGCGCACGTCGAAGCTTTGCGGAATGAAGTTCCAGCGGTGCAGGAAGTTGGTGAAGTCCTGGATTGCCGTGACCGACTGTTCGGCAAGATCGGTCTTCAGCTTCGTCTGCGCGTCCTCGCCATAGGCGATGCTGACCCAATATTCGCTGCTGTTGGTTTCGCGGGCGAGATAACGGCGGACGTCGGAAGGATGCGACTGCGCCCAACGTTCGGCGCGCAGCACCTGCTCGACGATGGTGACGGCGGCGTCGAAATGATGGTCGATCAGATGCCCGTCCACCGCCAGCGTGCGCGGCGTGCCGTTGTTGGAGCGCACCAGCGGATCGGGATGGATGCCGGTGTCGATCACCGTCTTGAGCCCGAATTGATGCGCGATCTGGGCGCCGCTCGCGCCTTTCAGGAAGATCGCGTCGACCTCGCCGCGCAGCAGGGCGATGAGTTCGAGATTATTCGCCCGCGCCCGGCTGGTGCTGCGCCCGTTCCAGGCAAGCGTGCCGCCGACCGTCTGCGCCTGTCCGTCGCTATAATGAGTCTCGATGTCCTGATCGACGATCTCGACGTCGGAGACTTCCAGTCCCTCCAGCCGCAAGGCATTTTCAAGGCCGCGAATGGCCTGGGCGCGGGTGAAGTCGATCTCGACATTCTTCCAGTTGGGCAGGCCGAAGCGGCGGCCTTTCAGGTCGCGCACCGTCTCGATGCCGGATTCCGGGCTGGCCAGGATCAACTGCGTCTCGTCCGCCCAGGACAGGCCGATGACCCGCGTGTCGCGGCCCCGCGCCTTCGCGCTGATCGCCGGGATATTGCCGCCATGGCGCACGCTGTTCTGGACGGTGTGCGAGAAATGCGACTCCCGCTTGGAAAAATCGCTGGATTCGAGCAGCGAGGACAGGCTGGTGCCCTGCGCGCGGAAGGCTTCCTCCAGCCAGCCCTGCTGGATGGCGATGCCAAGGCCGGTCGGCACCGGGCAGCGCGTGTACCAGAGCGTGTCGAGTGTGTTGCTCATTCGGCAATCCTTTCGATGTTGGTAGGATATGCTCCTGCGCCGGCAGGAGCAGGACAGTTCTAAGCGGCGGACTCCAGAACGGCTTCGGCGGGAGCGTGCCGCTCATTCGGATTCTCCGGACGCGGCAGGTTCAGATGCTCGCGCAGCGTCGTGCCCTCATATTCCGTCCGGAACAGCCCGCGCCGCTGGAGTTCCGGTACCACAAGGTCCACGAAATCCTCCAGCGAACTTGGCAACAGCGGCGGGATCAGGTTGAAACCGTCTGCGGCGTCGCGCTCGAACCAGTCCTGTATCTGGTCGGCAATGTCGACCGGCGTGCCCAGCACCACCCGATGCCCGCGCACCGCGTTGAAGCGCAGGAAAAGCTGGCGGATGGTGAGATTCTCGCGCCGCGCCAGCGCGGTGAGCTGCCGCCAGCGGCCCTTGCCATTCTCCGGTTCCGGCAGGTCGGGCAGCGGGCCGTCGAGCGGATAGGCGCTGACATCATGGCCCATCAGATTGAGGTCGCCGGAAAAATCGACCTTCTCCTCCAGCGCGCCGAACTTGTCCTGCGCCTCCTGAAGACTGGAGCCGATGGTGAAGGACAGGCCCGGCATCACTTTCAGCGTGTCGGGATCGCGCCCATAGCCCGCGACCCGCGCCTTCACATCCTTGTAGAAGGCCTGCGCATCCTCGATGAACTGGGCGGCGGCATAGATCATCTCGGCATGGCGGGCGGCGAAATCGCGGCCGACCTCCGAATTGCCGGCCTGCGCGAAGACCGGATAGCCCTGGATCGGGCGCGGCATGTCGAGCACGCTGTCGATGCCGTAATAAGGCCCGCGATAATGGACCGGGTGCACGGCGTCGGCATTGAGGTAGATGCCGCTGTCCTTGTCCGCGCCCTCGAAGGCGTCATCTTCCCAACTGTTCCACAACGCTTTGGCCAACTCCACGAAGTCATGGGCGCGGGCATAGCGTTCGGCGTGGCTGGCGGGCTGGTCGATGCCGAAGCTCTTCGCCGCGCCGTCCGCCAGCGAGGACACGATGTTCCAGCCGATCCGCCCGCCGCTGATATGGTCGAGCGAGGCGAAGCGCCGCGCCAGCGCATAGGGCTGTTCGAAATTGGTGTTCACCGTCGCCACCAGCCCGATATGGCTGGTGATGCTGGCCAGCGCCGCCGTTGCGGTCAGCGGTTCGAAATCGAGGAAAGCGTGCCGCCGGGCGATCCCCTTGGTGCTGTCGCCGCTCTGCCCCACGAAATCCGCGAAGAAGGCGGCGTCCAGCTTGCCGCGCTCGGCGGTGCGGACGAGGCCGGCCCAATAGCGGAAATCGGGCTTGCCGGTGTCGGCGGTGCCCGGTTGGCGCCAGGCGCCGGGATGATGGCCGTGGCGGGTCAGGAAAACGGCGAGCGCAAGCTGGCGCTTCTTCTGGGACATGGGATCGCTCCGGAAAGCGACGCCGCTGCTGGAGCATGGCGCGGTTGACCGGAACCAATCCCACCTCCGTTCGGGCTGCGCTTGCCGAAGCCCCTTACTTCTTCAGGAGAAGGAGGGCCCTTCGACAGGCTCAGCCGAACGGGAGGGGTCTGGTCCGATTAACCGCGCAAATGCGTCAGCAACGGCGCCGGACTTCAAACATCATTCGGCGGCTTGCGCGGTTTCAGGCAGATGGATCGTGCCGTCATCATCGACGCGGGCGTCGGGCGGCACCAGCTTGCCCATCTTCCACTGCTGCTCCAGCACGCCGGGGCCGAAGGGCTTTGACCCGCCGAGCGCCTGCCCCAATATCTGGAACTGCGCGCCTTCCTCCAGCAGCACGATGGTGTTGGTGAGGTCGCGCAGACCCTTCCAGCTCCAGATGGTCGCGCCGCCATTGGCTTCCACGATGCCGGGGACTTCGCGATCCTGCTCGATCGCCTCCAGGATGAAGTCGGGTTCAGGCTGGCGGCGGTTGATATAGACCGGAAGCTGCGCGGTGAAGCGGAAGCGGCGGTTGGGCACGTACAGCAGCGGCAGTTCCGAATGCGCCTGCGAATAGGCGCCCAGATGCGGCGTGTGGACGTGGCTGATCGCCTGGAAGTCCGGATATTTCTTGAAGATCTTGAGGTAGCGCGCCGCCCCGCCCGGCGCGTTGCCCCAATGGAGCGCGCCGTCGAAGCCGATGACGCTGGTCACGGCCTGGTCGGGATCGTCCTCCCAAAGACCGGCATAGTTCAGCGTGATGATCTTGTCTTCGCCGGGGATGCGGACCGCGAAGAACAGGGTGCCGCTGGCCGAGATGGTATGGGTCTCGCGCAGGACGCGGAAGGCGCGGCGGGCGTCCTTCTCCGTCTGCAGCACGAAGCCGATCGTTTCCCTTGAAAGTCCGTTGGTGTCAGACATGCTTATTTCCTTTCAGGCTGGAATGGCGACAGGTTGGGGACGCTGGGCGTTGAGGGCGCGGGCGGCCTCCAGCGGCCGGGGATCGACCCAGTCGGACAGGGCGAAATCCGCATCGAGGAAGCCGTGGGTGAACAGGAACTTCTTCTGAAGGTCGAACAGGGCGAGCCGTTCGTCGTCCAATGTCGGGTGCAGCCCTTCGTGCAGCCGGGCATAGGCCCGGTCGACGGCCTGCGCGCTGCCCTCCGTTTCATATTCGAGGATGTCGCGCAGCCGGTCGGGCTGCTCCGCGACCCAATCGGCTGCGCGCAGGGTGACGGCCAGGAAGCGGACCAGCAGGTCGAAATGATCGTCGATCAGGCTCTGATGGACCGTGATCGGGCGCGGCGTGCCGTTGTTCACGCGAAAGCGCGGGTCGGGCAGGGCGTCGAGATCGATGGCGACGACCAGGCCGTTCTCCCGCGCCTGATCCAGCGCGGCGGCGCCCTTCACATAGATGGCGTCGACCTTGCCCTCGACCAGCGCCTCGATCGGCCAGAGGCGGCCTACGCCGCTGCGCTGGCCCGACCCGCGTGGTTGCAGGTCGCGCCCGCTGCCGCCGATATTGCGCAGCCGGTCGGGCGTCTCGATCAGTTCTACATCGTCGAAGCTCAGCCCCGCCGACGCCAGGGCGCCCTTATAGCCCGCGAGCGACATGCCGCGCGCGATGCTGGTGCCGCGCACATGGCTGGGGATGTCGTTGTGGCTCCAGCCGGGCAGGGCCAGCCGCTTGCCCTTGAGATCGGCGGCGGAGCGGATGCCGGAATCCGGCCGCGCCAGGATGAGCTGGCTCTCCTCGATCCAGGTGAGGCCGATCAGCTTCGTCGGCTCGCCCTGGGCGCGGGCGGCGATGGCCAGCATGTTGCCGCCCTCGCGGATCAGCGTGGGCAGGCGGTGGTCATAATGATGGCGGCCGAGTTCCGATCCCGACTCCTGCAAGGTGCGCAGCGCAATGCCGTCGCCCTCGAAGCTCTCGGTCAGCCAGCCCAGCTTGTAGGCGATGCCGGTGGCAGTCGGAACGGGGCAGCGGGTGAACCAGATCTCATCGGGCTGCTTGGCCTTTATGGGGGCGCTGTCGGATAGGGTCGGCACGGCTGGCAAGTCTCCGGTTGTTGCCCGGAGAAAATCGCAAGACGTGTGCCAACCGGTAAAATGGCGGAATTATGCGGGATTTCGGAAAGGGACGCGGGCATGGGTGCGGCATATTGAACAGTCCCCTTGCTGCATTTTCACCGCCGTCAATGCTTCGGCTTCAGCGCCTCCGCCAGGGAAACGGTCGCGCTGCCCCGTCGCGCGGGCTGCGCCTGGCTGGGATCGGCCTTCCATCCGCTAAGATAGATGACGGCCATCTGCTCCGCCGTCCGCCCATCGATGTCGGCCGCCGCCGCGAAATGCTCCGTGGCCCCGATCAGAACGTCCCGCCGCAACGCGGGCGGCCGCGAAGCCAGCACATTGCCGGCCCCCATGCCCCGCAAGTCGCGCATCAGCCGCAATATATCGCCGTAGCGCACCGTCAGCACTTCGCCGTCCGCGACCGGCATGGTAAAGCCTGCCCGCGCCAGCAGATCACCCGCCGAGCGAACGTCGACCTGCGGATGGATATGCTGCCCCGCCCGGTCCCCTTCGCCCGTCATCAGCGCGGCGCGGAGTAGCGGCAGCGAGCCTGCGCCCGCGAAAGCAGCCAGCATCAGCCCGTCGGGGCGCAATATCCGCCGCATCAGGATCAGCGCGCCGGGCAGGTCGTTGACGCTGTCCAGCGTGCCGCAGGCGATCACCAGGTCGAAACTTTCATCGGCAAAGGGCAGGGCGTCTTCATCGGCCTGCACGCCGCCCTGCGCCTTCGCCGCCGCAAAGCCGGGGTCGGCGCAGACGACGCTCTTGCCCATCGCCTCCAGCGCGGCCCTCGCGCTGCCATCGGGGCAGCCGATCACCAGCACTTCCTTCAGCTCGCGCTGCACGTCGCCCAGCCGGTCCAGCAGTTCGTCCAGCATCATGCGATAGAGGAAGTCATGCTCGGCAAAGCGCGCCATCATCCGGTCGCGCCTTTTGGCGCGCAGGGCTCGGTCGAAGATGTCGGGATTGGTCATCGGGGCCTTGTGCATGGGCGAAGGAGCGGGAACAAGGGAGATGATGTCCCTTGCCCTGCTTCACAAGAGCGTCCCGCTCCTCAAAACCGCGCTCGGCCCGCTGGTCGATTATGCCCTGCCGCCACGCTGCCCCGGCTGCGGCGAGATCGTGGCTGCGGATGATGCCTTCTGCCTTGCCTGCTGGAGCGGGATGCGGTTCCTGGGCGCGCCCTGCTGCGCCCGCTGCGGGCTTCCCTTCGACTATGACCGCGGGGATGGCGCGGAATGCGGAGCCTGTCTGGCCGATCCGCCGCCCTATGACAGCGCGCGGGCGGTGCTGGCCTATGGCGATGTCGCCCGCACCGTGGCGCTGCGGCTGAAATATGGGCGGCGCATCGGTTTTGCGCGGCTGATTGCGAGGCAGATGGCGCGGCAGGTTCCGGCGGTGCGCGATGCCGTCATCGTGCCGGTGCCGCTGCACCGCTGGCGCTTGTGGTGGCGGGGCTTCAACCAGTCGGCGCTGATCGCCCGCCATCTGGCGCGGCTCACCGGCTTGCCGGTCGACAATCATGCGCTGCTCCGCACCCGCCGGACCCGGCCCCTGCGCGGCATGAGTCCCAAGACGCGGGCGAAGGCGGTGCGCGGCGCCTTCGCCCTGGCCCCGGGTCATATGCTCAAGGGACGCGCCGTTCTGCTGATCGACGACGTGCAGACCAGCGGCGCAACGGCGGCCGCCTGCGCCCGGGCGCTGAAACGCGGCGGCGCGGCAAGCGTTCATCTGCTGTGCTGGGCGCGGGTGCTGCCGGACGGCGCCGATTGACAAACAGCCGCCGAACCACAATTTCGACGATCAAGGAGTAAGACATGGCGAAGGTCGAAATCTATACCAAGGCCTGGTGCGGCTATTGCGCCCGGGCGAAGGCGCTGCTGAACGGAAAGGGCGTGACGTTCGAGGAATATGACATCACCATGGGCGGGCCCAGGCAGCAGGAAATGCTGGACCGCGCCAATGGCGGGACGACCGTGCCCCAGATTTTCATCGACGGCCGGCATATCGGCGGCAGCGACGACATGGCGATGCTTGAGCGGCAGGGCAAGCTCGACGCCCTGCTGGGGGCATAGGCCGGATGCGCGCCGCCATCTTCCAGATGACCAGCGGGATCGATCCCGCCGCCAATGCCACCGCCATCGCGGACATGGCTGCACGTGCCAAGGGGGAGGGGGCGGATATTCTCTTCACACCCGAAATGGCGGGCTATCTGGACCGAGATCGGCAAAGGGCGGCGGCGACCCTGCATTCGGAGGCGGACGACCCTGTCCTCGCCGCGGTGCGCAATGCGGCGGCGAAGCAGGGGCTGTGGGTGCATCTGGGCTCGACCCCGCTGAAGGATGAGCGGAGCGACGGGCGCTGGGCCAATCGCAGCTTCATGATCGACGATGGCGGCGCGATTCGGGCCCGCTACGACAAGATCCATCTGTTCGACGTCGATCTGGCGACGGGCGAAAGCTGGCGCGAATCGTCGGTCTATGGGCCGGGCGAGCGGGTCGTGGCGGTCGACACCCCCTGGGCCCGCATGGGATTGTCGGTCTGTTACGACATGCGCTTTCCCGATCTCTACCGGGCGCTCACCAACGCAGGCGCGACGGTGCTGCTGATGCCGGCTGCCTTCACCGTGCCGACAGGGAAGGCGCACTGGCACATATTGCTGCGGGCGCGCGCCATAGAGGCGGGCTGCTTCGTCATCGCCGCCGCGCAGACGGGCCATCATGCGGATGGCCGCGACACCTATGGGCATAGCCTGATCGTCGACCCATGGGGGGACATGGTGCTCGACATGGGCGAGCAGGCGGGCCTTGCTCTTGCGGAGATCGACCTGTCGCGCATAGAGGAGGTGCGCGGGCGGGTGCCCGCGCTCGCCAACCGGCGATCCCTGCCCATGGATGTGACGCTATCGTGATCGTTTTCGACCTCAAATGCGAATCCCAAGGCCATGTGTTCGAGGCGTGGTTCGGTTCCAGCGCCGATTATGAGGATCAGAAGGCGCGTGGGCTGCTCGCCTGCCCGCTTTGCGGCGACGGGCATGTCGGCAAGGCGGTGATGGCTCCCGCCGTCGCTGCCAAGGGGAACAGCCGGCCGGAAACCATGCCGCAGATCGCTTCTTCGGGCGATGCTTCGATCACCATGGGTGCGGGCGAGGAAGCGAAAATGCGCGAACTGGTGCTTGCGCTGGCGAAGGCGCAGCAGAAGGCGCTGGAGGATTCGACCTGGGTCGGGCGCGATTTCGCGGAACAGGCGCGCGCCATGCATTATGGCGAGCAGGATCGCACCAGCATCCATGGCGAAGTGGCCCTGAGCGAGGCCAGGGCCTTGATCGCGGAGGGCGTGGAGGTTGCGCCGCTGCCTTTTCCGGTCATTCCCCCCGACGCGAAGAATTGACCGCGCCGCTCTCTCGCAATAGAGCCGTCACCGGGCACCCGTAGCTCAGCAGGATAGAGCATCAGATTCCTAATCTGAGGGCCGTGGGTTCGAATCCCGCCGGGTGCACCAAGGAAAACAGCCACTTTCTGCAAATTGCAGGAGGTGGCATTTTTGCATCAGCAATCACATAGAAAGCACGGGACTCAATTTCGCCTCTCCGGCGACCGCACCATCTGATCTAGCCGTCGCGCAACTTCCCTCCACAGTGCTACGCCTTCCGCTTTCCCCTCGCTGGCAAGCTGGCCGATCCTCTCCGCCACCACGACCGGCGCCCGGTCGCCATGCTGGCGCAGGACCATCGACGCCATGCCCCATAGCTCCTGATCGCGGGTCATCATCCGGGCAGGATATGGGAAGCGAGCTTGGGAAGATAGGTTTGCGCCGCCATGGCGCGAACCGGGCCGCAATTGAAACCTTGGAAGTTTTTCATGGCGCAGCTTGGCTTTGCTCGCCAAATCGGGCGAGCGGCTTGTTACGTCACGGCCTAGGACATCTCGGCGGCGCGGCACCGCACCGCGACCGATCGGCCGCAGTTCCGAAACAGCCCCCTTGTCCATCACCAGCGACGCCACCTGCCGAGCTTATGGAGGAACCAGTTGTGACGGACTTCTTGCCAAGCTCCGGATAGCCGAGCGGCAGGCGTGGAACCTGATCAAACTTCGGGAATGGGCAGCAGAGCAGGCGGCGGTGAAGGTGGAGCCGGAACCGGTCTCAGGGCTTGGCTCAGAGCTTAACCCTTGATATGCCGCCGCTTCTGTCCAAAGGGGGCGGAGGGCGGCTCCGTGGTGCGTGGCGTAGCATGGGGCCGCCCAACGGTTGCTCCGCCCCATAGGTTTGCGTGGCTGAAAGCCGGGGCGAGGCATCGCCAATACGCATGATGAATGGTCGAGTTCCGGAATGCGCTCTGGTTAGCGCGTCAATATCGTCTCAGCAAACAGCCTCTTGATTGCTTGCCAATGGGATCAGCATAGATGCCGATTAGCTGATGTTTATGGAGCAGGTATATCTACGCTAACATAAGTGGAATTTGGTCAGCCTTTGCGAAACACAAGGCGTCGTCTCGTTTTCAGTGATGATGCCGAGATTCCGCTTCCAGATCGACGATGGCATTGAGAACGATGAGGCTTGGCTGGATCTCCCAGACCTTGACGCTGCGCGGCTGGAGGCGGCCCGCTTCATGGGCGACATGGTGCGGGATAGCGCTGTGTCTCTCTGGCAGGCGGGTGTTTTGCAACTCACGGCCATGGATGAGAACGGCCTCTACCTTTTCGAGATAACGGTCATGTCCATGGACGCCCCCGCGTTGAACAGAACACGCCCGAGTTAGCGCCTGGATATGGCAGGTTGCTCCTCCAGCATGGCGTCGATCATCGCTTGCCAGTCTTCAATGACCTTGTCGTTGAACCCGAGGCCGCCCTCGCTATGCGCATATATCATGGCTTCGCTCGGATCACGTACCGCTAGAAACGCCGCTCGCGCCAGACTGACGTACCTCGTCCATGCAGGATGCGGTGGCTTGAAGCCAAAACCAACGTGAACATCGTCTTCGTCCGTCATCGTGTAATCTGGGTCGACCCCAAAATCGTGGCAAATGGCACGGGCGGCGCGTTCGAGCGGTGTCATGGGGGTATGATTGCGCCGGAAGCTTAGCCAGTCAATAAACGCCCGCTCGCATCTGCGTGCCAAGGCGAGGTGGCGCGGGTAGGGGACGGCCCGCCGCTGCGTCAACAAGGGTAAGCGGGAGCCTTCATCGTGACACGCAGGCTCCCGCCGCCTCATCCCTGAAACAGCAATGCTACACCTCCACCCATAGCGGATCCCTAACCTCGATCAGCCTCGCATGGCATGGCCAGCACTGAGTCGATCGGATTTAAAGGGGCCGGTCCGGCACTCGCCGATCAGGCTGGCGGCGGTTCCGCACACTTGCGCGACGAACCGGCCGCTTCAGCGTCGCCCCGCCACAATCAGTCAAAAAGCCTGCGCACGCAGCGCTAGGAAGGATCATGCGATCTTCCACCGGCATTCAGTCGGCGGGAGAAATGCAATGCAAAACCAAATGTCTAAGCGTCAGAAGCTCTACAAGCAGGGCCTCAAAGATGGGCAGATTGCCCGCATCCAGCAGGTCAGCCCGAATGCGGTA
Organism: Sphingobium sp. 22B; assembly: GCF_001580035.1. NCBI lineage: Bacteria > Pseudomonadati > Pseudomonadota > Alphaproteobacteria > Sphingomonadales > Sphingobiaceae > Sphingobium > Sphingobium sp. 22B. The sequence continues at coordinate 178,811 of NZ_LTAB01000003.1, forward strand.
GCGCATTGGAGGAAGCGTAATGGTCTTCCAGTGAATACTGTGGCCCAGAAGGCTCCGCGTCCTGTCGCTCAGTGCCGCAAGTTTTTGTATGATCTGGAATGGCGGGACCCGCATATCGCCAAGGAGCAGCGCGTTTCAGCGGCGGCTGTACTGGATTGGCGCCGGTCCAATAGCCTTCCCGCAAACCAGAGCAATGCATTCAGGCGGAGGCAAGACAGGGCGCGGCAAATTCACGATCTGCAAGACAGGATCGTGAAGGCCATCGGCACGTCCCTCCCGCGCGACATCGCGGCCGATGCCGCCGCCGATCTGATGCTGGCGGTTGTCAGCGGCAGCGTACCGATCAGCGACATAGAGAAACGGGCGCGGTCGTTCGGCAATCGGGCGCTTCAGGAGTTTGCAAACGCCTATCTCTCCCGATCTCTCGATGAAACGATCGATGCCGACGGCGATCTGCGGCGCATCGATATGCTGGTAGATGAATCATCCAGCGATTGGCTGGAGGAGATGGGGGCTACCTGGCATTGAGTTTCTGGCGGCTCAGCTTGGAAAAGCTTGAGCCGCCTATCGCCACAAAAAAGCCCCACCCCTCAGGCGAGAGGCGGGGGCAGTAGGGTCGCACACGGGCAAAGCCCGCAGCCCAGTAGATCACGAAGATGGGTTGATTCGCATACCGAGAATGGGGGATGGCAAAAGAAAACCCCGGCGGGTTAGGCCGGGGCGCTGCTGGCGGTATCTACATCGGACAAAGGCTTGTTATCACCCGGTTGTCCGATGGCCTTCCCCTAAAAGGGAGAGGTCTTAGACGCGGATCGCGATGGAGAGCCGCTAGCCATCCTCATATAGGTTTTCAGAGGTGCTTCGTCAATGTCGATAGCCCCAGCGCCCGCAACACACATTGGCGGACGATCTTGAAGTTATCTGCATCCAGCGGATCGTAATGATAGCGCCTCGTGCCGTCCGGATTTTTGCCAGTTCGGATAAAATCCAGCCTGTGAAAGCCGACAGCATTCACCATGTCACCCTTTACCCATACCCCCGTACTAGACCAGGGATGCGGAAGCGCGGGGGTGATATCGATCTGCCTATGATAAGGCATAATGGGGTCGGGGGCTGTCTGAGACAAGGCCACTATCGTGCATAGTTTGTGGCGGTTCATAATCTTCGGAGTTAAGACCACAACCGGCCTGTGCTTGGCCATCTCTGGAATTTTGAAGCCGTTACTAAAATCGCACATCAAGATGGTGCCCGGCTTCGGGTGTTCTTTTATCGGCATCAGGCTCGTTACCGCGTCTCAACGATTCGCCGCAAGCCCCACCCCACAAAGCACCGTCAGGGATGGGGTGGCAGGACTCGCCGCATGGACTCGACTCCCGATTATTCCTTTGCCGTAATGGCGGAGCGATTCGAGGAGAAAACTATGCCTTGGTACGTGGTTAGCTATGACCTTCGCGGCAATGAAAGCCAAGACGCCTACCAACGGATAGGCGAAGCTCTCCGCACTGCCTCCGATTGGTGCAAACCTCTATTCTCACACTGGATCATTGAAACGCCGCTTAGCGCAAATCAGGTCATCGACGCGCTGTTCCGCGTTGGCGCCATTGACGACGATGACGGGGTTGTAGTGTTGGAAACCACCATGCGCGGACAATTCCGCAGAATCCAAAGCCCCGCCGTCGAATGGCTGCGGGAACGGGTTCAAACGGGATAGAAGATCAATAGGGATGGTTCCTGCCATTTGTTGCTCCCATTCTGTGAGGCCGCGCAAGCTCATTGCGCCAGCGTGAACCCAGGCGGTGGAGGCGGGATCGAGAAGCCCGGAGGTGGCGGCGGAATAGATCCCGCGCCGACGCCGTTCAACAATGCCTTTGCAACCTCTGTGCTGGCGCGGGACGCTTTGGTCACCATGTCCTGCTTGCCGTCCTTGTCCAAGGCCTTCCATTCGGAGGAGGCCAGCAATTCCGCTACTCGCCTGTGCAATTCTTCTCCCCGCAATTGCTGAAAACGATCCCACTTTTCCGCCGACAAGCGTTCACCACCAACTGTCCGGTTGGGCTTGCTGATATGGATATTGTCCGCGAGCAATCCCGCCGTGACGGGATCGTGCTTCTGCGTCGATACTCGTGACGGTGATATTAGATCGGGACCCAAGCCGCCTTCCAATATGATCGGCTTTCCCCAGATGTCACGGCGAGCAGGGAGGGCCTGAGATGCCCAAGGCCCACGAGCCCGCACCGCATCGAGGATGCCCTCCGCCTCCCTTATGGTCGGGTCCACCGTGCGGGCTACCTGAGCAACGCCGGCAGGAACCGCCATGGAGCCAGCCAGACGTTCAAGCCAGTTATCGGCGTAGCGCGCCGGATCATTGATGGCCTCGATCAAGCCACTCATGCCAGACAGCCAGGTCTTGCTGGAAAGGTTCTGAATGACGGACGCAGTAAGCAGATTGGCAACCTCATCCTGCTGCTTTTCCGTCATATAGTCCTGAAGCTCGACCATCCCAGCCGCAACGCCAAGGGTTGTCGCGAACGGATCAAGGCGGGAATAGCTGTAATAGCGGTCCCCCACCTTGATACTATAAGGTTGCCACCCATCGGCCCGAAGCAGTTGAGCAGCCTTCTCGTCCGCAGGTCCATTGCCGGTGATAAGGCCCTGCGCAGCCAATTCAGCAGCAAGCGCCCCGACGCCGGAACCGACCATAACCTTCGCCAAGGCAAGATCACGGCGTACACCGCCCGCCAGCATGTCAGCCCGCCACTCCTTCAAAAGCGGCGCAGCAGGAGACCTCTCGACCGCGAATTTCAGAAGGTTGGTAGGTGTCCGGACGAAGGGGACGATGAACTTCAGGCCGGGCAAAGCATTGATGCCCCGCGATATACCCTGCATGCCTTCGCCAAGCGGGCGCTGAAAAGTGACATACCGGCCATAGTCGAAAGCCTTGTCGAGCATCTCGTCTGTGGGGTTCGCCACCAGTTCAGCCGCCCGGCGCTTGCCATCTTCGCCGCGCAGTCCTTCCGCAGCAGCCTGACGGACAGCCAGGCCGTTCAACTCCATGCGGCGAGCGATGCCCTTGTATAGCTCATCCGCCGATGAGAGCATCCGCGTAGGCGTTCTGATGATTTTGCCAGCTATACCAGGAATTGCCTCCTGCGTCCGCGCTTCGATCTTGTTGGCAAAGTCGGATTCCTCCCCCGTGCGGAGCGTTCGCCACGCTTGGCGCAGCCCTTCCCTGATGCCCTGAAGCAGTCCGACCGAACGCGCCCCGACTTCCGTGAACAGTACGCGATCATCGGCAACGCCACGGCTTGCCAGCTTTCGCATACCTCCGATGCCAGCAGCCACGCCATGTTCTGGGATCTGGGCAAGCGCCGTCATTGTGTTGGATACCGCGTTGACGACATGGGTCGCAGGGCCCGACAGCAGCGAGTTGATCCAAAGCTCATTCACCTTGTCGATGAACTTCGGATTCGTCGCGTTCTGCGCGGCCCGGTTTAGGCGCTGCGGTGTGTCGGCATTCTCAAGGATCAGGTCCGCAGCTTCCTTCAGCCGACCAGACCCACCGCCCCCCTGCGCCAAAGCATTCAGGACGCCGCCACGAACATTGCGGCCATCGGCCACCATGCGGAACTGCGCGAGGGTCCGCCCAGCTTCCGCCGTCGCCCCGGCAATCTGCTCCTGAATGGCGACGTGACGGACCAGAGCTTGCCGGAAGGCGGACAGCGCCTCTTCGCCCGGATCGTCCATGCGCTGGATACGCCGCGCCATGTTCACCAGTTCATTGCCCGACTTGGCAAGGATTTGACGGGCGGCCAGCGCTTCCTCTGCATTGAACGCCTGCCCCTTGCGCCGGGACAATAGCTGATCGAGCGTCATGCCTAACTCATCGGCAAGGCTCTGCGTCTCTGCCTGGGTGATGCGACCCCGCCGGGCTGCGTCGAATCCACCCGTCATGCGGTCGACCTGGCTCAATGCACGCTGGATCGATTGCGGGCTGTCCAGCTTCGACAGACGGATATTGCCCGCGAAGTCTGGAGCCTGATCGCCCCATTCCTCATAGGCCGACAGCGGCGGCTGGTTCGCTTCCAGATCGTCCATGCTGACGGGCTGGCCGCGATCCTCCGCAAGAGGTGTCCCCCGATCCCTCGCCCGTTCGACCGCAAACCGCTGATCGCGAGCAGCGTTGAAGGCGTCGACCTCCGCCAGATCATCAGGACGGAAAGACCGATTGACGCCCCGGTTCGTGTTGTCGACCGCATCCAAAAATTCCCCGATGGTCGGGCGCTCTGCATGGTCGGGGAAATAGCCCGAACGCCATGCAAGGTCCGCCGCCTGATCGAGCGGCATGCCGTTCTCATTGTCCACCAGCCTGCCGAAGCGCTGTTCCCCGCGTGCAAAGTCCAGATCGCGCCCGGCGTTGTCCGTGACCCCCAAGGCGCGCAGTTCGCCGCCCTGATCGATCACGCCGCCCTGACTGCGCAGGAAGGTGACAAGATCGGCTGGGCCACGCTTCGGCATCGTTCGCGCCGGATCGTCGCCACGCGGCAACATGCGGCTTTCCAGCGCCGACGCCTCGTTGGGAGCCTTGATGGTCGGATACAGTCCGGCACCGATCGATGCGGCCTCTTCCTGACTGGCAACGACATTCGAAGGCAGCGGCAACAGATCAGCAGGGTTCACCCGCTCCGCCATGGCGCGGCGCTGCATCTCGGTTGCGGGATCGAGCAACGGACGCGGCCCCGCATTGACGTCGATGCGGTCAACAAGGCGGGGGGAAGAGATGGACGGCGAGGGCATCACCCCCACATTCTCCATGCTGATCCGAAAGCCGGGCGGTGGCGACGGAATGTCTGATCCCGGATTTGGGGACGGTATAGCATCCGCCGCGTCCTGACCCCGAAGCTGTGCAATGACACGCTGGGCGACCGGGCCAAGCTCCTGCGCAAGCGCCCCCGTCCCATAGCCAAGAGCACCACCTGTCAGAGCGCCGACGCCAGCAGAAGGCAGACGGTCGACCACCCCGCCCTCTCCGGCGCCGAACCCGGCAAATCCGCCCTCTATAGCACCAGCCTGCGCCAGCCTCAGACGCGCCGCCGCCTGCGCGGCCTCCTTCGCCACGAACCGCGATCCACCTGCACGCAGCGCTTGCCGGGCAGCAGCAAGGCCGACGCCTTCCACCGATGCCCCCGGCAGCATCAGGCCGCTGGCAAGCTGGCCGCCGAAGCGTGCATAGGGATGGTTCGCGTCGTCATAAGCAAGGACGCTGCGGTTCTGATCGATGTTGTTCGCCAGAATGTCGGCAAAGCGCCGATCACTGTCCCAGACATTTTCGCGCCCCGGCGTCAGGCCGAGCGAGTCCACTACGCCGCCCATCTCATCAAGCATGTTGATGGGGTCCGACAGGCCACGGACGCCAGCGCCTATCGCGCCATCGCCCTGATTGGTCAGCAGGCGGGGAGGCTCCGCTGCATAGCGGATGGTCGGATCAGCACCACGCTTCGCACGCTCCGCATAGGATTTGCGCGTCGTCTCAGGGTCGATGATGAAGCCGTTCGCCTTGGCATAGGCCAGCAGATCATCAGGCGTGGATTTGGGGTCCGTCCAAATCTTCTGATAGCCCTCCGCGATCTCCGGGCGCAGGCCTTGAAATGGCGTGGGATCATCGAAGAACACGGCGCGGCTTCCGGGCGTCGGCGCGTCCTGCCATTCCGGCTGCGCCCAAGGATCAGGCTTCCCCTTCCGATAATCGGCAGGATTCTGGAACTGGCCAGCGAAGGCCCCGCGCCGGTTAAGGCGTGCGCCGCGTTCGGCCTCCATATAGTCCGTAAGGAGCGGACTGCCCTTCAAATATTGCGGCGTAGCGAGCGCCATGCCCTGATTAAGCAATGCCTGCGCAACGTCATCGCCGGCCGCGTCTACCGACACCACAGGACGGCCATAGGTCTGCGCTCCTGTGGCGGTGACTGTGGGATTAGCCAGCAAATAGGGAATGAGCGCATCCCTCGCTTCCTTTCCCAATGGCACGAGATTGCCGTGCTGCATCCCTTGCTGTTTCAATTCGAAGGCATCGACGCCAAAAAGTCGTCCATTCTGCCCTGTGTTCAGTCGGAACGTGTCGCCGTCATGGGCTTCGCCTGTGGGCACCAGATTGAACCCCGGAGGGGGAGGAGGCACCCCCGCGCCAAAGCTGGGCGCAGCCGGTTCTGGCTGGTCGATGATCCGGAAGCCGGGAGGGGGCGGAGGTGCGCCAGCCATCAGCGAACCGGCTTCCATGTCTTGGACGCGGGATCATATTGGACCTTATTGCCCTTACCGTCGGTCGCAACAGGATTGCCGCCACCGGACGCGGAGCCAGCGGACTTGCCGCCCGTCCCGCGACTGCCACGGCCATAGAGGTTGAAAATCTGCTGTTCGCCCGGCGTCAGGGGTTCACCACGCGCCACCTTCGCGAAGATCGGCGCATAGACCTGTCCGGTTGAGCGCGGCGGGCCGCCACGGTTTCCGCCACCCGAACCACCGGCAGGCTGAGGATGAAGGTTGGCATATGTGGGGGTTTGGCGCAGGGCCAGCCGATTGCGCTGACGTACCCCTTCGATCTCCTTCCGGTTATCCTGTCGGACACCTTCAAGATCAGTGTCGAACCCGAAGGCCGTAGGCCCGTTGCCACGCAGAACAAAGTCTTGCATCGCGGCGCTGAACTCAGGCGTGCCGGGCTGGAAGCCAAGCGATGCGGCATAATCCTCCGCATCGCTCTGCCCCTCATAGATGACCGTCGATTCTCCGGTTCGCGGATCAAAACCGACCCGGTTGTTGCCCGACATGAAATATTGCGGCTTGTTCTGCTCATAGTCGCGATCCCACATCTTGCCCGCCACCGCGCGAACTTCATCGCTGACATAGGGATTAGTTAGGGCAGCGATGATGGCGCTTTGAGCATCGCCCGTACCTGTACCCGATGCCAGGGGATCGAGAAGCGCTTGCATGACCCGACCGCTCTCGGCGGTATTTGCTTCCGCCGCCTTCCGCGCCTGACGCTCCTCAAGCCCCCCAATAAACCCGTCAGCGAGGCGGGCAAGTCCTTGCGTCCAGTGCTGGACAGGCGAATAGTCAGCACCCGCCGCCATTCGAGCCCGCGCGTCCTCCTGCTCAGCTAAAAGCTGCTCCGGCGTCAGACGACGACCGCCCTCCGCCCAAACGAAGGGCTGGTTCTGTGGGAGGCCATCACCGATGCCGGGCGTGCCATAGGCCTGCGGACGGACATCGAAAGGCGATTGGGGCAAAGGGGTATTGTCGAGCAACATCAGGCGACCTCCTCACGGCATAGCTTGTTTGCAGTTTGAACAACATGGATTGGCTCCGACGCCGCTATAGTGATTGCCGCGCTTGCAGCCGTTTCATCACCGGCAGCGGAAAGCTCCTCCAGAATACAAAGGCTCTCGGTCATGAGGCTGTCCCCAATCGCTGCAAGAGACGATGATCGTATAATTCCGGCCGCGTGGATAAGCATCCCGGCAAGACGACGCGCATCGTCAGCGTTGCCATGGCAGGCGCAGAGCCTTGCGAAAAATAGGGCTTCAAACACCAACAGTGTCCGGACGTTCGGCATAGCCGCGCTATCCACTAGGGCATCGATGCTATCATTCCTCATCTGCCGCTGAGCCGAAATATCGCCTTTTGCGGCGGCGGTCATGACCGCCGCAACTTCCGGTCGAAGCGCATGCTTTGCAATGGAGGAGGCGTCCATCATGACGCGTCCCTCACTTCCTTGCGCACGGCGTGGCGCAGCAGTTCGGACAGCGTGACGCCTTCCTTTTTCGCCTTTGCAGATGCGGCGGCGAGCAGCGCGGGATTGATCCGAAAGGCTGTTAGCGATGTGTGTATCTGGTCCCGCATGACTGGCTCCTTTGACAGGTATCAGAATACCATTCATGTTATACAGGAGCAAAGAAAATCGGGGCTTTTCTGCCGAGTCGCTACCGCCTGAGAACGCCCCTTTATGCCGCAGACTTGCGCCATTTCAGGCCGCGTCATGACTGACCGCCACCGATTCGGACGCGAGCCATATCGGGACAGCGCCGAGGCCGGGCTTGTCAGCGCCGGAACGCCGTGAGACTTATTAAGGGCAAGGAGGATCGTCATGACCGTAGCTCGCTCGATCATTATCGCCGCGCTGATAGTCGTGTTGGGCGTAGGGGTAATTAGTTGGGCATTGATGCCCCGCTATTCGCTTACCACTATCGGACAGGGCGCCAGCATCCGCCTAGACCGCCTGAGTGGAAGCATGGTCGGGTGCCGAGAGTTGGCTTGTCGAGTCATTGTAGATCGCGATCAGATCAAGTCGGAAGAATGGCCGGGAACCAATATCCCTCCGCCGCCTCCGGGGTTCACGATCCAGAACCAGAACTGAGCGGCCCCCGCCTATGATCACCTTGGCCCTGATCCTCGCCTCATGCTTCGCAGTCGATGGTGACACGCTCCGCTGTGACGGGGAGCGCATCCGCCTGCTGGGCATCGACGCACCAGAAATTCATGGATGCCGACAGGGCCGGGTATGCATCCCCGGCGACGGCAATGCCAGCAAGCGCAGTCTTGAGGCCATGATGGGCGGGCGGATCAGCGTCCAGCGTGTCGGACAGGATCGATATGGCCGCACGCTCGCCCAGGTCTATGTCGGCGGCCGGAACGTCGCGTGCGAGCAGATCAGGCGGGGGCAGGCGGTCTATGTCGAGCGCTGGGACAATGGCGGGCTGCTGGCGGCGGACTGCCAGTGAGCCGCTATCGCTACCGCTGGAAAGACCGACATGACGATCTGGTGAACCGGAACAGGGGCAATCCTTGGCCGCTGCGGGTCGAGTTTGCTCTATTGGCCTGCCTGTCTCTTGCGGCCATTGCCACCGGCATTGTTTCGGCTGGTCGCTGGATCGGGGGCCTGATCCCTTAATTACCGATGGCTGGCGGGCCAGCGCGCCGCCCGGATCACAGTGCCGACCTTCGCAAGAAACTGCCGATCCTCCAGCGGTATGCAATCGGGGTAATCCTCCGGGTCGTCCCTGTCAGGCACCAACTCAAACCATTCGCGCCCAGCTTTCTGAGCCGACTTTTTGTCTAGACCGGCGACCCATTCATTCCATGGGGGGAGGCTTAAATCGCCCTGCTCCTGCCGGAAACCTTCATAGAGGATTTGCACCGCCCTATCGACGTCGGCGGGCGTCACGCACTCGCTCAACTTCTGCTGTTTGCGCTCGCGGAGCCGCGCCTGTCGTTCTGCATTGGATAGTGCCATGACAGTTACGTAACGGTTCACCATCAAAAAGGCAAGCGCGTTACGTAACGCCTATTGACGGGTGCCGTTAACTTCGTTACGTAACGAACGGCCAGAGCGGAAGCTACCAACGACCGCCCCGGCCTAACCGCAACCCCTGTTCGAGAGGGATTGAAGCTATGCACGAAGTAGCAACTTCGCGCCGCAATGTCATGCGCGCGCTCGCCGTCATACCGTCCATAATTGCGACACCTGTTGCCGCCAGCGCCGCTACCGGGCTGGTCTGCAACCCCACCGGCATCAGCGAAGGCATGGCCGCCGCGATCAAAGCATATCGGGAAGCTTCCGCCAGATGCGACAAATTCTCCACCGATGTATACGGTCCAGCGTGGGAGGCGTGGAGGGCTGAAGCAGACGCCATCCCGCATTTCACTACCAAAGCCAGCTTCAAGGGCTGGGCCACTTTTGACCATTTGACCACCGCAGACCGAGGAATGGTGGCGATGGCGAAAAAGATCGTAGAAACCGCAAAACCGGGCCACTTTCGCGATTACGAATTGGCTGCGGCCGAGCTTGTTGAAGCCGAAGGAAGGCGAGAGGCCCAAAGCAAGCAGTTGTCGCGGCGCTATAATGTGTCAGCGCTGGCCGAAGAAGATGACCGGCTGGGCGACATCCGGGACGACTTGCTGACCGAGATTGAGGAGTTCCCTGTCGCGACGATTGCCGACCTGATCGCAAAGGTTGAGATTATCGAAGAGACGCAGGGGCAAATTGAACCTGTCGATCTTCTTGCAGACCTTCGCCGCATAGCAGGGGAGGCCTGATCATGAAAAACGCAAAAGCCGCGCCTGCTGCGTGCTGCTCACCTACCAGCAACGACCAGTGGGCCGCCCTCGCAGCGGCCTACCGTGCAGCCCAAGCAGCAGAAGATGCCTATGACCAGAGCGCTATCGAACCGCTCTTCGCTGGCATCGACACCAACGATCAAGAGGCTTGGAGAAGGGCGGCAAAGCCGATCACCGCCGACATGTGGGATCATCTGGAGCGTTTAGGAGACGAGCGCCTAGCAGCCGAAAAGGCGCTGATGGAATGCCCCTCGCCGGATGCTTCGGCCTTCGCGCTCAAGTATCTGATCGCATACGGCAACGGCCGGGACCTCGATTGCTGGGATGATCTGCTTGAGGCGGAAGCCAAGCAGTTTGGCGGGAGGGCCTGAGCCATGCACATCAAGAACACTATTCAGGGGGCTTCGGCCCCCACCAATGTCGTGCGCCTGCCCACCGCAGCGCGGCGACAGGTGAAGCAGTTCCACAACAAAGGCACCAGAGCGGCGCGCAAGGCCTTGCGGGAAGCCCACCCATGGCCCGGCTCCTATGAGCATGGTCCAGCCCGTGCCCAGCGGATGGAAGCGGAGCGGAAAGCTGCGATCCTCATGGGCATCAACCAGACCCCCGCCATGCTTCTTGTCCATGCGCTGCTGGCCCTTCTCACGGATGAGCAGAGGGGTAAGATTGCGGAGCAGTTGGCGGGAGGTGCCATGGCCGGGCGGCAGGCCTATCTTGAAGCTCTAGCCCTGATCCAGACAGCCCGCATGACCGTGGGCGAACAATACGACCTCTATCGCGCCATCGACAAGCTGCGCGGGGAGGAGGGGCCATGCTGATCTATCGGCAGAACTATTCCGCCCTGGCCCATGATCGCAGCCCCGTTGCGCCGGACCCCGACATTGCATGGATCGACCAGCGCCTAAGGGAGAAGCGCGACCGGAAAACGGATGCCCCGAAGCTGGTTCCCGTCGCGCCTGCGCAGCCCGAACAGCCGTCCGTCACACCACGGAAGCCCAAGCCGCGCAGCGCTAGACCGCAGCGAAACTATTCCGCGCCGATCCTGATGGAAATTGAGCGCTGGTTGAAGAAAGCGGGAATGCCCGCAAGCAAGTTCGGGCGTGAAGCCGTGGGGGATAGCCACCTTTTGCGCGATCTTCGCAGGGGTCGCGATCCATCCTCCCGCGTCGTCGCTCGCGTCAGGGCCTACATGAAGAAGGAGGACAAAGCGCGCCAGCATAAGCCACGACCGAAGGGCAAGGCCGTCTGTGCGCTCGATCTCATTCCCCGCATCGAAAAGGCCATAGCGGAGCGTGACATGCTGCCGAGCCGGTTTGGACGGAACGTCGCCAATGCGCCCGATCTTATCGACAGGATCAAGACAGGGGCGGGAATCCGGCATGAGACGCGGGAGAAGGTCGTCGCCTATCTCGCCAAGCTGGAATGGAGGCCCTGACCATGGCGAGCAAAGCACCACGCGCCAGAGCCTACCAGCCGCGCAGGAACCCCACCACCCGCCGACGCAGGGACAAGCGCCAGCCTCAACCCGTCCCGACGCTGGCGGCCCTCTTGACGGTCATTCCGAGCCTGTCCCGCCCAGAGCTTGGGCGGCTGGTTCAACGGATGATCGATCGCATGGACGACATGGACAGCGATCCCGATCTTGAAGATGGAGACGTGGATTATTGCCTTGCGGGGGATGACGGATGCGGCGCGGTCGTGATCGACGGTCGCACCTATTGGGGATCGAGCGTCGAGGCGATCAACGACCTCTAGCGATTGCCATCATGGCAACACCTCCGCCCCGGTTCGGAAGGATCGGGGCGGAGGCATATCCACAACTTCTCACGCGGCGTTTAAGGCCTGCAATAATTGCCGGTGAGCGGCATCCCCTTTTACCGCGTCCACTTATTACCGACCCTCTGTATTAGACCTCTTGGTCTCGGGCACAGCAACGACTTCGGTCAGGGCGGCAATCACAAGGCACGCGCGCCAGCTTCGCGGCCTGTTCCATTCCATGTGGGTCACGTGCAATGGCCGCAACTATCAATCGAATTGCTGGCGTCGGCTTTGTCGTGCCTTGCTCAAGGTCCCGGATGGTAGAGTAGCCCAAGCCATACCGCGCAGCGAAAGCCCGCTGGCTCAATTTCAGGTCGCGGAAGCGCAGCATGAAGAGGTGACGGGCGAACCCCCTTTTGCCAAAGGCCGGATCGAAAATCATCCACCCAACTCCCACACCGGCACGAACTGCTGCGCCAGACAGTTCTCAAGATAGCCCTTCGCAAACCGGCTTGTCCGATCCGAGAAGGGCCAGCGGTAGGTTGCGCAATTGTCATCCATGGCAACGATCCGCCCGCCATCGAGACGCCGAATCAGGCCAGCGACAATGCCGCCCGCTGGATCGAAGCCGAATAGATCGATGGTCGACCAGCCCATCGCCGCCGCGCCCCTGCCGAAGTCCGCAATCAGGTTGTCGCAGTCGCGGACGATCCGCCGCCAGTGGTCAGGATCATAGCCGCCCAACGGCCTGTCAGGATCGAGGGAGGCAACGCCGCGCTCCCATTCTTCCAGCAGGAACACAGGACCATGCTTCATTTTTGGGTGTTCTTGGTGTTCTTTGTGTTCCTCTTTGTTTTTCAATGCTTTGCGTTCTTCGATTGGTGTTCCATTCCGTGTTCCAAGGTGTTCCGACTGGTGTTCCGGAACACCTGGAACACCTCGCGAAAAAGAAGGTGTTCCAGCGAAACCCACGGTTTTCTGCGGCGGAACACCGGGAACACCCGGAACACGCATATCTGGTAGGGAGTCGAGCCATTCGACCTTCATCATTCTTCTCCGAAGATGGCAGGGAGGACGATGTAGAAGCGCGATTTGCCGATGCCGGGGACAGTGACCGGGACCGAATACTTGCCCGCGCCATCGACGCCGAGGAAGCCGCGAGCAGCCAGCACGCGGGCCACCGATCCGGGGTCCATGCCTTGGCAGACTTCCCCTTTCCATGTCGCGGCCGGGATCAGATATTCCCGCCGCTCCATCGCATCGGCACGCCAGAAGCCTGCCCGGTTATAGATCGGCGCGGACGTGTCATCATGGACCGGCTGGAAGCGGGACATGCCATGCGAGATGAGAAAGGCGCGGACCTGATCGGTTGCCGCCTCATCCTCCGCCGCGCCGACGCCACCGCGAGCAGCGAGCCAAGCGGTGAATACCTTTTTCGCCGCATCGATCGACACGCCTTCACCCCATGGCAGCACGCCAAGGCGGGCGGCGGTTTCGCCAGCAGCAGCAATCAGGCCGAAGCGGCGGCAGGCCCGCGACACCTGACCGTTGCCGCCCTTCGGCATATTGTCGGCCACGAATGCATCAATGCCTTGGCGCACGCCCTGCGCGACCACATCAAGCCGACCAATGAGGCGCTCGACAAAGGCCGGTCCCGCCACCCCATAGGATTCGGCTGCACCCGCCTTGATGATCCGGGACAGGGCTTCGCCCGACGCTGCCCCATGCAGTGTTTCAAACAGGCCCAACCCTTCGCCCGCGTCCGCCTCGATGTCGAGAATGCGGACCTCCTGCCCAGCAGCGGATCGGCGGCCCCGGCCATCGGACTTTGCATGATCGCTCAGGCTGATCTCACCCGATGACAGGAAGAATGCGCGCCAGCGCTTCGCGGCCTTCGCCTCACCCGATTGCGAGGCGCGGGACTTGCCGGTCCCGTTCGCCAGCAGATAGGCCACGCTGCCCGCTTCCTTCGCGTCTAGCTGGGCCAGTTCGTCCAAGATCAACAGGGTTTCATTGGCCTGCTCCGCCAGCCCTTCCAGCCCGTTCTGGGTTGCGCGCCACTGGCGGACAAAGGAGGGCGGGCCCCATACCGACGCCGCCGCAAGGAGCGTGGTGGACTTGCCGATGGATGACGGACCCCGGAAATGGACGCCGCCACCTTCCTCTCCAATAGCGGCCAGCAGCGGCCCGACGAAGGCGGATGCGAGCGCCACGGCGATGCGGCTATTACCGACGCCATAGACTGCAACGGCTTGCTGCCACTGACCTAGATCCCCGCTCACCCGATATTCGTGATCGAGCGCCGCCGTGCCCTGATAGACCACAAGGTGCCCATCTTCCCCGATGGTGCGATCCGGCAGAGCAAAAGCGCCATCGGTCCATCCTACCCGCGTTACGGCACGGGCGCGGTCTTCGACCCGGATCGACGCAAGGAAGGTTTGTAGCGCATTGCGGTGGCTGGTTCTGGGGCTGACATAAAGCCCGCCGTCCAGCAGGGCGGAACGGACCTCGCGACCATCGCCGGCCATCAGCGAACGGGGCAGCGACCATTGATGCTCCACCCCGTCATCGTCGCGCCAGCGCAGGAGCAGGCCCCATGCCTGACTGTTGCGATCGCGGGTCTGGGCAATCACGCGCACCGGCCCCGCGATCTTCTCCGGACCTTCGCCGCCGTCGAAATAGAGGCCGTCAGGTTTGATATGATAGCCGCTGGGGAGTTTCGGCTCCCGCTTCGACCCGATGTTGATGGCGTCGGCCAGCGCCGCGTCATCCTTCATGTCCGCCATGTCCATGGCAGTTGCGACCTTAGCCATTATTGCTGTCCTCCCGAACCGGAAGCGCCACACGTCCACCAACTGCCTGAGCAGCGGCGCGGGCGGCTTCCAGCCCCACATTTGCTTTGATTGTCGGATGGTCGATCAGGTGCGCGTCATCGTCCGCGAGGATCACCAGATCGCAGTCAGGATAGGCGGCCTGCATCGCCAGCGCGGTTGCCGTCAGGTTCTTTGCGGAGAAGCCGACCGCCACCGCATGCCCCGTTGCCCGGCGTGCTGCGGCACAGGTGGCGAAGCCTTCCCCGACCATCACCACGGCGTCAGGCTGGCCGATCAGGCAGAACAGGCCCGCTTGCCTGCCGCCCTTCGCAAAGCGCTTCGAACCATCGGGCGCAATGGCCTGGAGGTTCCAAAGCGACCCGCCAGCATCGAACATCGGCACCAGCAGCCGATTGCCATCCTGCCGCAGCCCTTCACCCGACACCCGCTTGCGGACGAGATAGGGGTGGCTGGGATCGGCGCTTTTCGCATTGGCCCACCTGACCCGGCACTGTTCCGCCGCCTCGCCCTGTTCGGCCAGCTTGGCGACATCCCGCTTCGCCTTCTCTGCGCGGTAACGAGCGGCACGCTCCCGGCGCTCCTTTGGCGTCAGGCGTTCGACTGTGCCAGCGCGCCACCGTTCCGATATTTGCAGCCGATAATTGCCGAACGCCCCGGCTGGGGTGGCATCCATATGCAGGATCGCCCAGCCATTGCGCTTGCCCTTGCCGTCACCGTCGCATGCGAAGCGGATCAGGTCAGAGCCAAGGCGATCCGCGATAGGTTCGGCAGGACGCATCCCTGCCGCTTCCATGGCCGATAGGAAGGCCGCGACCGTATCTTGTTCCATTGGGGCGGAACGATAACGACGCGGCTCGCCGTGGGAAAATGCCCCCGTCATTCCACACCTCCCGCCATATGGGCCAGGATCGCATCAGGGATATAAACCTCTGCTTTCCCGTCCAATTCCTCGCGGTTCAGCCGGTGGGCGGCACCTATGGCCGCCTCCGCGCTGTTGAAGGTCGAGAAATATCCCCAACTGTCCCCGGAGCGGCTTTCGTGCCCAATCTCGAAATGCTGAGGGTTTCCCATCCAGATATGGATGGTCCCGCCCGCCGCAGGCTCTTGCGCTGCATCGGGACGGAAGAAGGCGACGACATCACCCATGGGCCGCCTCCATCTTCGGAGCCAGTTCCCGGATCACCCAGACCACCGCCCTCTTGCGGCTGGAGGGATTCACCCGGCGCTTGCCGCTATCGGCAATTAGTCCTTTCGCCTTCAGTTCCGAAAAGCGGGGCTGGACGGACACGCGACTTTCGGCAAGCAAATCCGCCGCCTCTTCCGGGGTCAGCCCATTGGTGCCACGGCCCTTCACCGCATCGAACACTCGACGCTGAAGGCCGCCCAGCCTCTCATTGATCGCTTCGGCTGCTTCCCGTCCCGTCTCCGCCGATCCCTTGAAGCCAGCATTGTTCGGATAGATATGGCCGGGAGAGGAATAGCCGCCTGCACGGCTTGCATGGAGTTCACGGTCGAACAGATCAGACATTTTCATCTCCCGCGACAGGAGGAAGCCCCGCCCGGTCCAGCAGCTTGGCAAGCCATTCAGCCTGCGCCGTGGTCATGGGCGTGGGATCGACGGCGAGTTGACCGAGGAAGGAACCAGCCTTCCGCGTCAGGCGCTCGCCGCTGTTCAGCAGCGCCAAGGCGGCTGCGCTATGGTCGATGAAGGGGGCCATCATGCCTCACCCCCTTCCGCTGTCTGGTCGATGACGGGCCAGCCATGAGCAGCGTGGCGGGCTTCGGCGCAGCGCTTGGCCACGCCGTGGTGGCGAAACTCAAGGCTGGGCCAAGAGACCGTGCGCGGCTCAAAGCTGACGATGAAGCGGCCACCGATCGCGGCCTTGCTGATGACGATCTGATCAGGCATGGCCAGCGCCTCCTTCACCGCGAAGGAATGCGCCAGCGGCGGCCGATGCTTCCCGTTCACGCTTCGCCATAACAACGAGCATGCCACCGATACCGGCCAGCATGGCAGCATCCTCAAGCCCGATCTTGCCGCGATGATCGGCAAGGAACTGCGCAAGTTGCTGGGCAGATTCGAGCCAGAAGCCCGACACATCCCAACCATCCGGAAGGACAATCTCATGCAGCATGATCGACAGCATTTCCGCCGCTTCGGGCGTGACCAACGGGGGATTAGACATCGCGTGCCTCCCCGAAGATTAGGGTAGCAATGACATTCGCCAGAGGCTCAGAGATATGGTGATGATCGACTAGCCGTTGCACTCGCCAGTCATGAACATTATCATTGGTGTTGCTGCTGTAATTGAAGTTCTGGAGGAGCCGCCCTGTGCCGGGGCGGCTTTTCTTTTTGGGCTTGTCCGGCAGCCTCGCCGTGGCCACCGCCATCAAGCTGCAACCTCGCTCGTGCTACTAAAGCGATTTGCATCCTTCCACGCCTCTATATCGGCGGGATCGTAAAGAACCTTGCCGCGACGGCCTGCATTGGTCTTGATGAATTTGGGACCGACGCCCTGACTGCGCCAATTCTCCAAGGTGCCTGCTGCCACCCCCACAAGGGGGGCGGCTTTGATGGTATCGAGTAGTTCGCTCATGTGTTCACCACACGCCCGGCGATGCGCTATGCATGGCCTTCCGTGGACGTGGATGAAGGTTCGCAGCCGAAAAATTGGCAGTCCAAATTGGCAAAATTGGCGGCTTGTGTTTTTCGCCAACTTATCTCGCCAACTTACTCTATCGTGTCGGACGCCCTTTTTTCTGCGTCCAATCGAGCGCATGGATGCGCCGCAGTTCACGAACGCGCGGGCGAGAAATACCCTGCGATCTTCCGGCCTTCTGATCTTCTTCTCGCGAGTAGCGTATGCCCAGACGGCGAGCCTCAGCGACCCGTTCGCGATACCATATCTCGGCGTCAACTTTAAATCTCAGCGGAGCGATAGTATGGTTGTTTCGGGCTTCGGCATCTGACGCGGAATTGCCTTGGCCCTTGCTTCCATGATTTTTTAGCTTCCACTGAAAAACAGGCCCGGTGATCGAACAATAGCGCTCAACTTCTGCCTTTCGAAACGCGACGGCCTGACCAATCAAGTCGCTTGCTGGAAGGTGATGGGGATAGATTTGCAGATCTATTCCGTAACGCGGATCAATCGGACGGGGCTGCCCAGGTAGGCGGTCAGGCAGCACCGGCCTTTCCATAGCTGACTGCAATTCTTCGGGGGCTTGCCGCCCCCAATAAAGCGCGGGCACCTGATACCAAGTCCGCGATGATGGCGAATGCACGTAAGCCGGCAAGTCATCTCCCCACATTGCCAGCAACAAGGTGCCAGCAGCCTGGTGGGCAGATAGTATTTGATCATCGAGCGACAGGCTGAATCGTGCGCCCTGTTCTGGCGCTCCGAATGCCAACCAGTCCACGGCCTCCTGTGGAAATAATGTAGCCCCGATCATCTGATCGGGAATTGCCAAGAACTGATCTGGCAAGCGCGCCTCCGCTGGCGATCCGCATTGGTGACAATGGCGCGGCGGGCTGGTGCGGAGCCAGCTTTTCGGCGGCCAAACCTAGCCGCGCCATCTGTCACGCTCGCGCAGTCGCGAGCGGAACAACATTCGTATGGTCAACTCCCGTTATCACGGCGTCAACATGGGCTGACCAAGCGTCCCATGCCGCACACTTCTCAGGCTCCCAGCTATGGCGCTGATAGACCTTCGCAACGCCTGTGCGACTGATGCCAGATTTATGGTTCAGCGCCGCCTCCACGACTTCGAAGCGGACGCCGAGGCGCTGCATGCCCGTGGCGACCGTGCGCCGCAGATCGTGGACGCGCCACGGTTCGATCTCCACCTTGTTGGAATCCTCGCCTGCGCGCTTCGCCTCTTCCTTGGCATCTTTGAGCATCTGAGCATCCAGCCGAGATTTGCCACGCGAATGACCAGATACCGCCGTCTCGCCGGTTGTGGTGAACACCAGTCCGCGCCGGGGCCATTTGTCGCCTTTCGCAAGCTGGTCCAGAATAGCGATAGCAGGGGCGGGGAGGTGGATCATGTGCGGCTCACCATTTTTTGCCCGCTCGCCCGGCAGCTTCCACTGTGCTGTAGCCCGGTGCAGTTCCTTCCAGTTCAGCCCCGCCGCCTCCTCCCGTCGCTGTCCGGTGAGAATAAGCAAATGGTAGAGGGGCCCGAAAGGATAGCCCAACTGCGCGGCGGCGCCCCACACTAGGCGCAGTTCTGCGTCCGATAGAACCCGGTCGCGATCCTTGGCCGTGGGTGGCGTCTCCATACCCTCAAGCGGGCTGCGCTCCAGATCGCCGCGCCCCACCGCCCAGCGGAAAAGGCGATGGATGACAGCGAACACATTGCGCCGAAGCGCTATCTTACCGGCAGGGAGCCGGTCAAAGACGTTCGTCACATCGGCACGCTTGATGGAGGGGAGGGGCTTCGTCTTCAATACCGGCTTGACGTGCAGCCGCAGGATGCCCTCCGCGAAGGCGTATGAGGCGACCCATTCATGCTGCACATAATCTTTGAGGAAGCGATCTGCGTAGGCATCGAAGGCGAGATCGATGGCAAGCCTGTTGCGCTCGGCCTTCTCCTCGTTCGGGTCGATTCCCTGACGCACCTTCGTCAATATGCGTTCCGCTTCCTCCCTCGCCTTTGCCGGAGTCCATGGATCGTGCGCGCCAATGGTATAGCGGCGAGTAGGGGAGCCGCGCCCGCCTGTGCGGTACTGCACGATATAGACCTTCTTGCCCGCAGGCGTGACCTTCAGCCCGAAGCCGCGCAACTCATCATCCCAGATGAACTGATCGCGCTCAGCTTTCTCCACCGCGTCGACAACCCGCTTCGTAATCTTGTTCTGCGCCATGATTGCTAGACCGCTCTAGTAAGCACCTAGCAATCACGATAGCAGGAACAAGCGTGAACAACAAGGAAACAGCGGGAACAAGGTTGACAGGATACTGCGGCGATTCGGCTATTAACCCCGCAGGCCGCCGTTGATGACCCTCAAATTCCTAATCTGAGGGCCGTGGGTTCGAATCCCGCCGGGTGCACCAAGGAAAACCGCCACTTTCTGCAAATTGCAGGAGGTGGCGTTTTTGCATCGGCAATCACATCCGTGCTCATTGGGCCTCCGTCAGTACAAATGTCCGTCCAAAGCATGAATCGCTTCTCAGGCAAAATAGGAAGCCCAAATCCCATAGGTCTCCAGAACACGCTGCGTTAAATTGGGCGCTGGTCGCGCGCTCCAGCTTTCTGTTGTCGCATCGCTTTAAGCCGAAAACCGGTTCCCACTTTTCTGCACGATGCTCTCCCCGGCGGGTTCAGGAAGCGACTCCCGTCGACATGAGGCGAGACGGGCCCTGCATCATGGCGATTGCGGGATCGCATGGATGGATCGTTCCTGACAGATCAGGCGTCTCTTGCCCAGGCGACGGCGTCGGCGCCGGCCGGCAGCACTGCCGGGCACTCCGGATCGGTCGCCGCGCGATAGACAGCGTCCGCCACATCCTGTCCGACCGTGACCGGACCGTTGGCGGCCTCCATGAGCGCGGCCAGCGTCTGCTGTGCATAATCGGCATAGGCCGCGGGGAAGCCGCCATCTTTCATCACCTGGCCCCGCGCCGTGTCGCCAAAGCTGGTCGAGGGCGCCATGCCGGGCATGACGATCCGCACCCTGATG
The DNA here is from genome assembly GCF_001580035.1 of Sphingobium sp. 22B. Taxonomy (NCBI): domain Bacteria; kingdom Pseudomonadati; phylum Pseudomonadota; class Alphaproteobacteria; order Sphingomonadales; family Sphingobiaceae; genus Sphingobium; species Sphingobium sp. 22B. Next base: position 199,187 of record NZ_LTAB01000003.1, read on the forward strand.
CCGAACGGCGCAAGTTCGTGCGCGGCGGACTCGGTGAGCGCATTCATGGCCGCCTTGCTGGCGCGATAGACCGAGAGCAGCGGCAACGGCTTGTAGAGCGAACTGGAGCTGACGTTCACGATCACGCCCGCGCGCCGCGCCCGCATTCCCGGCAACACCGCCTGCATCATCGCGATCGCGCCGAACAGGTTGGTCTCGAAGATGGCGCGCACCGTTTCCAGGGGGGTGCCCTCTACGGCATTGAGCCAGCCCACCCCGGCATTGTTCACCAGCACGTCGACCGGCCCCGCCTCCGCGACCGCCGCGGCGATGCTGCCCATATCCGTGACGTCGAGCGGCAATATGCGCAACCGGTCGGAGGCGGGCAGGGTGCTGGCTGCGGGATCGCGCATAGTGGCGACGACATTCCAGCCCTGGTTCAGGAAATGGAGGGCGGTGTCACGGCCGAAGCCGGTCGAACAGCCGGTGATGAGGACAGTGTTCATCGTGAAGCTCCTTGCGGGCGATCGTTGGAGCATTATAGATATGAACGATCCTTCAGTTTCGGTATTCGCATATGAACCGCCCACCGCCAGCCTTGCTGAAACCTCGCAAAGCGCCGCAACAGGCGCGCTCCGCAGTGACTATCGAGGCGATTCACGTCGCGACCATTCAGGTTTTGCTCGCGGGCGGCGTGGGGCGGCTCACCACCACCCGTGTGGCGGCGCGCGCCGGCGTCTCCGTGGGGACGATGTACCAATATTATCCGCACAAGCAGGCGCTGCTCTTCGCCCTCGTTCAGCGGCAGTTCGACCTGATCGATACGGCGATGCGGGATGCGGCGGCGCGGCTGGCGGGATCGGACCTTGGGACGGTCGCGCACGGGTTGGCCACGGCATGGCTGGACGCGAAGATGGCTGACATGGTCGCCTCCCGCGCCATCTATGGCATCGCCGCCGAGTTCGACCTGTCGGAAATGATGAGCCGGGCGGCGCAACGCATGACGCAGGTGATCGATACGCTGCTCGCCAATGCCCCGGATGCGCGGTTCGCCGACCGATCTTCTGCCGCCTTCATGCTCGCGGCCCTTCTGGGCGGCTCGGTGCGGGTCGTCATGGAGGCTGAGCCATCCGAAGAGAATTTCGCCCGGCTGCGCTGTGAATTGCCCCGAGCTTGCCACGCCTATCTCGTGGCCGCGAGTAATGGCGCCTTGGCATAGACATGCCGGTCATGAAGATCCGATCATGAAGATTCGACAGGGGCGCTAAACGACCGATCTGGGGTCGATGACCGAACTGGCAGGGCGCCCAAGACGCTCGACCTGCTGGTACTGCCATGTTCATATTGGAACTTTCATCCGTTTCGGGCGGCGGGTCGTGGCGTCATCCCCTCATTCGCGTGCAGCCGGCGGCGTGACGCTGCCTTCACGTTCGCCATAGGGTGAGCATCATGACCGTTATGAGGGCGCTTGGCTGAAGCGGTGCGTCCGAATTCAGGGAGGGGCCCGCCAAAGACCGGTTGCGCATCATCGCTCTTCCACGGATGGATGGAGGTTCAGCGAACAGGAGGCTTCGGCATGGGCGTCTTAGCATATTGCACAGTTGGTTCGAACGATCTCGCCGGTGCAAAGGCCTTCTATGACGCGCTGCTTGCGGTGGTCGGGCTTGCGCCTTTGTTCGAGCATCCATCTGGAGGTCGTGTGTACGGGCGAGATGGTTCCTTCAGCTTCGCGGTCCTTGGGCCCTATGACGGGCAGCCAGCAACGGTGGGGAATGGATCGATGGTCGCCTTCTGCTTTGATCGGCGCGAGGAGGTGGACGCTTTTCATCAGCGCGCCCTCGCATTGGGTGGCGCAACCGAGGGCGGACCCCATGTGCGCGGCCCGGGATGGTACTTCGCCTACTGCCGCGACCTCGATGGCAATAAGCTGTGCGCCTATTGCCTTGAGCCTTAGGCTTTCCATGCTCGCCGGCACCCGGGTCAGGCCGGTCCCGCCGCCTCGCGGATTAGATCCGCAACGGCGCGGGGGTGGGAGATCAGCGACACATGGCTCGACTTCAGCTCGATCGTCTTTGCGTTCATGCGCTTCGCCATGAAGCGCTGGAGGTTGGGGTCGATCGTGCGATCTTCCGTCGAGACCGCATAATAGCTGGGCTTGCTGCGCCACGCCGCGTTCGTCGTGCGGCCCGCGAGCAGTTCCCTGTGGAACGGCCACTGGACGGCAAAGAGCGCCCGCGCCCTGGCCTCCGGAAGGTCGCCCGCGAAATCGCGGAGGAAGGCCGCTTCGGTCAATCGCCCCTCATCCCCGTCGAAGACGATGCCGGCGCTGGCCGGCGGCGTCGGAAATGTCTTCGCCAGCGCGCCATAATCCTCGCCCGCATCGGGCGCGCGGGCGGCGACATAGACGAGGGCGGAGACATGGGGGTGCATGCCCGCTTCGGTGACGATCATCCCGGAAAAGCTGTGCCCGGCGAGGACGGTCGGCCCATCCTGACGATCCAGCACGCGCCGCGCCGCAGTCACCGCATCGGGCAATGTCGTCAGCGGGTTCTGGACTGCGGTGACGTTGAGCCCGTGGGCCTGCAACAGGGGGATCACCTCCGACCAGGACGAGCCATCGGCGAACAGGCCGTGCACCAGCACGACGTTGCGCGCCTTCGTCTTTGCGACGGTCTGGGCGAATGCGTTGGCGGAGGCGGCGACGGCTCCGGCGATAAGGGCGGTCTGCATGAATGTACGACGATCGACGGTCACTATGCCGTTCCTTTCTGGAAATGGGGTCATCGTGCAACTTGTGCTGCTTCCGGGGCCGGCTGAATGGCGCACATTCTGGTTGTGGAAGCCGGAAAGAAGGAAACGGCCTTGAAGCACTATGCCGATCGGCCGCCGATGGAAAGACGCATGCTTGTGTAACGGCTTCCTTGTGGAGCAGGCGCGGCAGTGCCGGACGCGGCCAGCGCTCTTGAACGCCATGGCGCGGGCCCGGTTCGCGGGGCGACCGCAACATTGCATGTCGCGCCTTTACAGCCCCTTTGGGCTCAGGACCCATTACTTCGAGGCGCCATTTCGGCGTCCCGCGGGAATTTGACCAAAATGGCCCAGTGCTGCGTCGGCAGGCTGGAAATATCGACATATTCCTGCGCCTCGCCTTCTTGCCCTGAGCCATTTTGCCTCAAACCTCGACCCCGCCAGTAATAGGTCCTGAGCCTAGATAACGCCCCCAGACGCTGTCGGCCATATAGTCGGTGAAGTGGCGGTCATTGCCGCCGCTGGCATACATGAAGTTCAGATAATCGTCGGCATAGCGCCGGTCGTTCAGCCAGCGCCCCTCCGCCAGATGAAAGCCGGTGGCGTCGTTCAGGCTGGCATAGGGTGCCGCTGCCAGTCGACATCGTCCAGGAATTCGGTGGAGATGAAGCCTTCTTCCCCCAGGTCGCGCTGATGCGCGGGGAAGAGGGACCAGCGATAATAATAGACGGCGTCTATCCGGGGATCGGCGGACTCGAAGAAGGGAATGCGCTGTTCGTACCAGGGGGCATCGTTGCCGAAGCGCTGCACGGCGATGTGGTGCCTGTCCATCCCCGGCCGCGACGGGGGCGGGGAAGCGGCGGCCGCCCCCAACAGCGCCGCGCCCGCCAGCAGGACCTTCATCGAAGCATGCATCTCTCACCCTCCCATGACCGCAAAGGATATGGCGGCCGGCCCGGGAATGGAGAGGGGTCCCGGACCGGCCGCCATGGAAATGGGATGCGGTGAGGAGACACCGCATCCCATCGGGCACTCACTTGAAGGTGTAGCGGACGCCGAGCGCGAAGGTGCGCGCCAGCAGGGTCGTGCCAAGATTATATTGCTCGGGACCGCCGACATCCTCGAACTTGTAATAGGTCTGCTGCTTGGACTTGGTGAGGTTCACCGCGTCGAAAGTCACGCCCAGACGGTCGTTGACATTCCAGGTGAGCTGGAAGTCCAGGCTCTTTTCCGGGTTGCGCCAAACGCCGATCGGGTTGGCGAACAGGCGGGCTTCGTTGTTCGCCAGGAACTCCTTGCGCCAGATATAGGACAGGCGCGCGCCGATCGGGCCGTTGTCATAGGCGAGCGTGGCGTTGTAGCTGAGGTCCGACACGCCGAAGAAGGACGAGGTCGCCTGACCTGTGACATTGCCCGCAGCATCCGTCTGCGGAATGTTCTGCTTGGAATCCAGCACCGTCACGCTGCCCACGAAGCCCAGGCCGTCCAGCGGACCCGGCAGATAGCTCGGGAAATAGGTGAGCCCCAGTTCCAGGCCCTTGAGCACGCCGTTGGAGGCGTTGACCGGCCGGGTGATGGCGAAATTGTTCGTCGCGCCCGCGACGATGCCGTTGTTGGGGATGAATTCCATCACCGTCAGCGGCACCACCAGCCCGTTGATCTCGCGGCGGAAGCCCGTCAGCGTGATCGCGCTGTTGCGTTCGAAATACCATTCGATCGCGGCGTCGAAATTCTTCGAATGGGTGGGCTTCAGCGTCGCCGTGCCCGCCGTGCCGCTGCCATAGCCGACATTGGTGAGGTCGCCGGTCAGCGAATAATTGGGGTTGATGTCGCTGAAGTTCGGGCGTCGCAGCGTTTCGCCATAGTTGAAGCGCAGGCGCAGATTGTCCAAAATCTCGTAGCGCGCGGTGAAGCTGGGCAGGAAGCGATCCGAACCCGAAGAGACGCGGGTCTGCGCGCCGCCATTGTAGCGGTCGAAGAAATTATAGTCGGTGTCGACCGTGACGTAGCGGACACCGGCCTGCAGCTTCAGCGGGCGGCCGAAGATCGACAGTTCGCCATCGGCCTGCACATAGGCGGCGATGGTGCTTTCATCGATGTCGAACACCCTCTGGAGCGAGAGCTGGTCGGATGTCCTGAGGCCGTAGAGGCCGCGCACCGTGTCCGCATTGTCGTGAAGCCAGTAGCCGTTCGCGAGCGTCCAGCTCGTCGGCACGTCGGCGCGGCCCTGGTAGAAGTCCGAATTGGTGAAGGCGGCGCCTTCGCCCAGCCCCGCCAGCGTGGTCGCGGCCAGCGGCGCGCCGGCGTCCTGGGTGCGCACGGCGGTCGACGCCTTGCGCTGGTCGATGCGGATGCCTGCCTTGATCTGGCGCAGGAAGCCCTCGTCCCAGGTGTAATAGCCGTCGAGCGTGCCGGTGATGGCGCTGCCCTTGTCCCGGTTCGCATTGTCGTAGAGCTGTGCGACGTTCCAGATGCCGGTGTCGTTCAGCAGGCTGTCGTCACTGAAATGATAGGACGGTATGCCGCCCCCGGCATTGAAATCCGTGGTGATCTGGCTGGCGACGCGGTCCGTGCGCATCGCGATGAAGGAGGTCTTCACCTTGCTGGTTTGATAGGCGATGTCGCCGACGATCTTGCCGCGGTCGCCCAGATCCCACTTGCCGTTCAGCGCATAGACGAAGCTGTCGGTCGAGGTCTTGGTGAAGTCGCCGCTGTTGAAGCCGTAGACATTGTTGGCGACGCGCGACTTGACGATGTTGGTGCCGTCATAGAGCGTCGGCGCCTGCGGATTGTCCCAGAAGTCGACGAAGCTGAACTGCAGGCTGTTGAAGGTCTCGCCCCGGAAGCCGGCGTAGAAGACCTCGGCCGTATAGACCGAGCTGCTGTTGGGCGCCCATTGCAGCGCGACATTGAAGGACGGACGTTCCCGCTTGCCGTAAAGGTCGGAGCTGAACACCGCGTCGCGCGACAGATAATAGGGGGTTTCGACGCCGTTGACGAGCATGGTGGAGCCGGTCGCGGTGGGCAGGCCGCGGTCCAGGCCGGGGTCCCACGCGCCGAGGGCGGGTGCGACGACGAACTGGCCGGTGATCGGATCGCGCCCGGCGGGGAAGATGCGCTGGAAAGGCGTCAGGCCGGTGCCCGTCGCCGGGTTCATCGTCGCGAACGGCACGAAGGCGCCCGCCGTCACGGTCTGGTCGCGATATTTGGTTCGGCTGTAGCTGCCGTTCACCAGCAGGCCGATGTCGCCGATGCCCGTTTCCCAGCGGTCGCTGACCAGCAGCGCGACGTTCGGGTTATAGCTGTCGGCCTGTTCATTGTAGATGCCGCGGGCAAGGCCGGAAATGGCGAAGCCGTCGAAGTCGAAGGGACGACGGGTTTCGACATTGACCTGTCCGGCAAGGCCGGTCTCGATCTGGTCGGCGGAGCGGGTCTTGAACACATCGACGCGCTTGACGAGGTTGGCGGACACGTCCTGCAACGCGAAAGCCTGGCCGGCGGCGGTGAAGATGTTGCGTCCGTTGAGCGTGGTCAGCGCATCGGGCAGCCCGCGGATGGAGATCGCCGCCGCTTCGCCGCCGGTGCGGTTGGTCACCTGGATGCCGGTGACGCGCTGGAGCGCTTCGACGACGTTGTTGTCCGGCAGCTTGCCGACATCCTCCGCGACGATCGAGTCGACGATCTGGGTCGATTCCTTGCGGACGTTGAGCGCGCCCACGATCGAGGCGCGGACGCCCGTGACGATGATGTCGTTGGCCTCTTCATCCTGCGGCGCTGCTGCGGATTGGGCATGGGCCGTGCCCGCCAACATGAGCGCGAGCAGGGATGCAGACGTGAAAGCGAGCGGCTTCAAAGCCATGTTTGATCCTCCCCTTGGAGATGCGAGCGCTTGGGCGCCATGAATTACTCGGACTAATTATTTCTCGGAGTAATAGAAGGCAAGAGGGAATTTGCACTGCCGTTCACGAAAAAATTTTCCCTAGTGACAAATATGTCTCATCCGAAAAACCGGCGCTTTTCTGCCGTTTCCGGCGAAAAGAAAAAGCCGCCTCCGAAATGGGGAGGCGGCTTTTAATCCTTTTATTTGTCAGACTTGGGGGCTGGGTTTCAGTCCGCGATCCACCGTGCCGTAGCGTCGTGGCTGCCCGCAAGGCGGATCTCCTTCCCGACCGCCGCAAGCGCCTTGCCCGTGACCGCGATGGACACGAAGCGGACCGTGTTCGACCTGTCGTCGGAGAATCGGACGAACTGGCTGCGCATGGCGAAATCGGCGCTGCGATCATCGCGGGCGAGGGTGACGGAGCCGTCCTTGCCGGCCAAAAGATAATGGTCTGGCAGCAGAATGGGGGAAAGCATGATGCTCTGCGGCCCGGCGCGTCCGGCGGTCTGGCGGAACTGGGTCGCGGGCAGCGAAGGATTGCCGGCGATCAGGCGGGTGCCGTCATGGGCCAGCAGCGCGCTGGGATCGACGGCGGAGGCGAAACGCTCTGGCAGCGGGCCGTTGCCGACGGGCACGCCGAAGTCGGGCGTGCCGTCCGCCTTGTAATAGAGGCGCTGGACGCGCGTATGGCGGTCCGGATTGAACAGCGGGTCGCCCTTGATCGCTTCATAGTCGCGGCCATGATAGACCAATATGTCGCGGCCCTTCTCATCCACGGTGAAGCTGTTGTGGCCCGGCCCGTACACGCTGGTCTCCGGGCAGCTGGTGAAGACCGGCTGCTGCGATTTCACCCAGGCATCGGGGTCCATGATGTCCGCATCCTCCGGCGCGGTCAGCAGGCCCAGGCAATAGCGCGCGTCGGTGGCGCTGGCCGAATAGGTCATGAACAGCCGGCCGTTGCGGTGAAGGACGGCGGGCGCCTCCGCCACCTTGTAGCCGCCTGTTTCCCAGTCGAGCGTCGGGATCGTGAGGCGCGTCGCCCTGGCCGCCAGCTTCAGCGGCGACGCCAGCGGGGCGATATAGAGGTTGGAATTGGTCTCGATCCCCGGTTCGCGCTGGGCCCAGGCGAAGTAGCGCCTGCCCTTGTGCACGAAGCTGGTGGAATCGAGGTTGAAGCTGTCCCACGGCGCCTGGAACTGGCCGAGCAGCTTCCATCGGCCGGTCATCGGATCGGGACCGTCGCAGACGATGGCATAGGTGCGGATGCGGAACACGTCCTCGCCGCCGCCGCTGGGGCCTGCGGCGAAATACATGGTCCAGCGCCCGTCGATCTGGTGCAGTTCGGGCGCCCAGATGAAGCCGGACAGCGGGCCTGTCTTCTCATGCCGCCAAAGGACGGCTTCCTCCGCGGTGGCGAGGCCCGCCAGCGTCTTGGACCGGCGCAGGACCAGCCGGTCATATTCGGGGACGGAACCGGTGAGGTAATAATGGCCGTCCTCATGACGGAAGACCTGCGCGTCCGCGCGTTGCTTGACCAACGGGTTGAGGGGGGCGGGGGCAGGGACTTCGGCCTTGGTGCGCGCGATCAGCGGCGTTGCCGACAGTGCGGCTGTCCCGGCAAGGAACAGGCGGCGATCGATTGGATTCATGAAAAGCTCTCCTCTTGGGTCGCCCTTGCCCTTCCCACCGCCCTTGGGGGCGGACCCCCTCTCTCCCGGCGGGAGAGGGAGGGAGACGCGAAGCGCCGGAAGGGGGGAGGGCGACGGGGTCAATATTCAGCCACCGGCCAGCCGTCCGCGCCCCAGCGGACCGGCGCGATCCGCAGGGTGGGGGCGCCGTTCGCCTGCTTGTCATAGGCATGATAGACGACATAGTCCGTACCGTCCCGGTCGTGCAGCCAGCCCGCATGGCCCGGCCCGCGCCAGCGTTGCTGCTCCTGAAGGTCGGCGCGCAGGAAGATGGTGCCGCCGCCCTGCATCATCGAACTGCCGTCCTTGCCCAGATAGGGGCCGGTGATCGCCCTGGACCGGCCGATCACCGTATAATAGGTGCTGTTCACGCCCTTGCAGCAATAATCATAGGACGCCATCAGCCAGTAATAGCCGCCATGGTCGACGATGAAGGGCGCCTCCACCGGGGCCGGGCCGCCTGTGGGCGCGGGGCGGCGGGCGATGGCATGGGGTTTCGCCTTGGGGTCCTTGGGTTTGCCGGTTTTCGGGTCCAGCGCGAACAGCTTGATGCCTGTCCAGAAGCTGCCCAGCGCCAGCCAGTGGCGACCCTCCCGGTCAACGATGAAATTGGGATCGATGGCGTTGAAGTCGTCCGTGCTGGTCGACATCACCACCAGCCCTTCGTCGCGCCAGCCGTAATTCTTCGCCTTGGGATCGAGCGTCGGGCTGGTCGCCAGCCCGATGGCCGAGCGGTTGGAGCCGAAGGTGGAGACGGAATAATAAAGCCGGTAGCGGCCGTTCACGAAGCTGATGTCGGGCGCCCACATGCCGTTGCTGCCGGGGATCGCCTTCGTCGCCCAGCCGGGCAGGGCGGTGAAGACGGGATCGCCGGCGGTCCAGTGGACCAGGTCCTTCGACGTGCGCGTTTCGATCAGGCGCTGGCCGTGGCCGGTGCTGAAGACATGATAGCTGTCGCCTTCGCGGATGATGACCGGATCGTGGGTCGGCGTCAGGTCGCCGGTCAGGCGGCTGTTGAGGGTGACGGCGGGTTGCTGGGCCCAGGCCTGGCCAGCAGCCGCCAGCAGCGCGAGGCCCATGAGTTTCATGATAATCTGCCGCGCCATATAGGCTCTCTCCGATAATGGTTCCGGGCGCAACGTGCTTCTGCGCAGGAACACGGCACAGCTAAGAGGATGGAGCGGACGGCGATTCCACCCTCCGTCCGCTCCAAGGGCTTCATTGCAGGTCGAGCACGACCACGGACCGGGGCGGCAGCGCCACCGTCAGCGTGCCGCCGCTCACCTGCGCGCCGGTGAAGGCGGCGGGCTTCACCACCTCCGGCGCGTCGAAGCTGTTGTGCGAATTGATCGCGGGAGCAGTCAGGATGCGGCCCGACACATTGGCCGCGTTCAACCCGTCCAGCTTCACCGTCACCATATTGGTCTGGCTGGGATCGAGATTGGAAAGGCCGACATGGACCTTGCCGTCCCTGGCCCGCACCGCCGATCCGCTGACCGCCGGCATGACGAACCTGTCCTTGTTGTACCAGGGCGTGTCNTTGGAAAGGCCGACATGGACCTTGCCGTCCCTGGCCCGCACCGCCGATCCGCTGACCGCCGGCATGACGAACCTGTCCTTGTTGTACCAGGGCGTGTCGATGTCGATCGGCAGCACCGTCGCRTCCTGCCAGGGCTTGTACATTTCGAAGACATGATAGGTGGGGGTGAGCACCATCTTCCTGCCTTCGGTCAGGATCATCGCCTGCAACACATTCACCATCTGCGCGATGGCGCTCATGCGCAC